>NZ_CALAYQ010000208.1:0-65713 GCF_937894855.1 uncultured Zoogloea sp. | reverse complement strand
AGACCTACTTCCGGCCGGAGTTCATCAACCGGATCGACGAGGTGGTGGTCTTCCATGCGCTCGACGAGAAGCACATCGCATCCATCGCCCGCATCCAGCTGGCCTATCTCGAGAAGCGCCTGGCGCGGCTCGACATGCACCTGGACGTGAGCGACGCGGCGCTGATGGAACTCGCCAGCGCCGGCTTCGACCCGGTGTTCGGCGCCCGGCCGCTCAAGCGGGCGATCCAGGAGCACATCGAGAACCCGCTCGCCAAGCGCATCCTCGAAGGGCAGTTCGCCGCCAAGGACACCATCAAGGTGGATTGCACCGACCGGAAGATCACTTTCGTGAAGGCATGATGACCGTCTGACCGTGTTTGCCCGGAAGGCCCGCAGCGATGCGGGCCTTCTGCTTTGGTGGCCAGCAAGCTGAATGCCGATTGACTTTCAATATCGCTGAAATTATATTCAGATAAAATCAATACAACTGTTCTGGATATCTTCATGCCTGTCGTCGTCCAGCGCCTGATCGCGCTGCTGTTGTGTTTTGCCCAACTGGGCTGCGTCACCTCGTACTGGATGCGGGACAAATACTCCAAGGACACCATCCGGAGCTTCACGGTCACCGGCGATGGCAGCGAGTTGGTCGTGCTGGGCGACAAGTACCACTATTTCTTTCCGTCGTCCGCTCCGCTCCTGAAGGTTCTGACCTGGGAAAGGCGGGCGGTGCTGGAGGCGGACCTCGACCATTCATTCTCTGCCGACCGGGACAAGGTCAAAGGGACGCTCTATCTGTCGGCCAGGATCGCCAGACTCGACGACGCGCAGCGGGCGTTCCTGCTTCAGGCGGGCTTCAGGGAGTCGGAATCCTCCCGAACGACGCTGTACAAACGCTTTGATCTGGAAGGCCGTCGCTACAGTGCGGCGGGTGTGCATGTGCCTGACGACATCGCTTTCGCGCATCCCTACGAGGTGTACGTCCTGGAGGTCACGCCGCCGGAAATGTTTGCCGCCAAGCTTCTGGCGACGCCGGTCACCGTGGCAGCCGACGGCGCGCTGATCGTCGGCGGCGTCGCCCTGGTGTTAGTCGTCGGTACAGCGGCGATGCTCGTGAGCGGTAGCAAGGCACTTAGATGACGCACTAGGCGCCCTCTGCATGACACCCTATTTAACTTTTTCCGCATGCTGCAGGTGAGGCGGGCACCGATAAGCCTATATACTTGCAAGGTTTGATTTAAACCATCATTTGGAAAGGACTTTTCATGCAGGAAGACGACGACAACCAGAACCTCGTGCTCGGCATCCTCTTTGGCGTCATTGCGCTGGTCATCGGCTTGGTGATCGGTCTTGCCTCCTACGTCACCGGCCAGACCCGTGAAGCCGCACCGGCTGCCGTGGCCGCCGTCGAGGCCCCCGAGATCGCCGAAGTGGGCGAGCCCCTGATCAAGCTGTACTTCGATTCCGGCAAGGCCGATCTGCCCGCCAACGCCGCCGAGGAAGTCGCCAAGGTCGTCGCCAAGCTGCAGGAAGAACCCGCCAAGCTGGTGCTGATCTCCGGCTACCACGACGAAACCGGTGGTGCCGCCGTCAACGCCGAAGTCGCCAAGGCCCGCGCCCTGGCCGTCAAGGACGTTCTGATCGCCGCCGGCATCCCCGCCGACAAGGTGAACCTGCGCAAGCCGGCCATCACCCTGGGTGGTGGCGAGGCCGCCGAAGCGCGTCGCGTGGAAGTGCGCGTGCAGTAATCGCCGCACCGCGCAGCCAGAAGAAAGCCGGGTCCGCCCGGCTTTTTTTCGTTCACGGCCGGGGCAGATCGACGCCGGGCTCGGCTACCATCCGCCCATGATCCGCTACCAGACCCTCGCCGAGCAGACCGGGCAACTGATCGAGAGCGGCGTGCTGCGCCCGGGCGAGCGCCTGCCCTCGGTGCGCCAGGCCTGCCGCATCCACGACGTGAGCCCGATCACCGTCACCCAGGCCTATGCGCTGCTGGAGAGCCGCGGGCTCGTCGAGGCGCGGCCGCGCTCCGGCTACTTCGTGCGTGTGCGGCGGGCCCAGCGCCTGCCCGAGCCGGCGATGAGCCGCCCGCAGCCGGATTTCACCGAGCTGCAGGTGAGCGACTTCATCTTCCAGATCCTCGACAGCGTGAAGGACCCGGCGGTGGTGCCGCTGGGTTCGAGCTTTCCGGCGCCCGAGTTGTTTCCCCTCGACCGGCTGGGCCGCTGCCTCGCCCACGCGGCACGGCACCTGGACCCGCGCGCTACCATCACCGACCTGCCGCCGGGCAACGAGGAACTGCGCCGCCAGCTCGCGCTGCGCTATCTCGGCCACGGCGCCCAGGTGTCGCCGCGGGAGATCGTCATCACCTCCGGCGCGATGGAAGGCCTCAACCTGTGCCTGCAGGCGGTGACGCGCCCGGGCGACCTGATCGCGGTCGAATCGCCCACCTTCTACGCCGGCCTCCAGGCGGCCGAGCGGCGCGGGCTGCGGGTGGCGGAGATCCCGTCGCACCCGCGGGAAGGCGTCAGCATCGAGGCGCTGGCCGAGTTGCTGCGTCACCACCGGGTGAGCGCCTGCCTGTTCATGCTCAACTTCGCCAACCCCACCGGGGCGCGGATGCCCGATGCGCGGCGGCGCGAGCTGGTGCAGCTCCTCACCCGCCACCAGGTGCCGCTGATCGAGGACGACGTGTACGCCGAGCTGTACTTCGGCGACACCGCGCCGCAGTGCTCGAAGGCCGTGGACCCGGCTGGCATCGTGATGCACGTGTCGTCCTTCTCGAAGTGCCTCGCGCCGGGTTACCGGATCGGCTGGGTGGCGGCCGGGCGCTACGCCGACGCCGTCCAGCGCCAGAAGCTCGCGACCAGCATCGCCACCACCGTGCCGGTGCAGATCGCGCTGGCGGATTACCTCAAGCAGGGCGGCTTCGACAAACACCTGCGCGGCCTGCGCCAGCGCCTCGCGGCCCAGGAGGCGGCGCTGGTGGCGGCGGTGGAGGCGCACTTCCCCGACGGCACGCGCCTCGCCCGGCCGGACGGCGGCTACTTCCTTTGGCTGGAGCTGCCGCCGCAGGTGGATGCCCTGCGCCTGCACCAGGCCGCGCTGGCGGCGGGGATCAGCCTCGCGCCCGGGCCGATCTTCTCGGCCACGCGGGAGTTCGGCCACTGCATCCGCCTCAACTTTGGCCACCCCGATCCGGCGCGCCAGCTGCCGGCGGTGGAAACCCTCGGCAAGCTGGTGGCGGCCCAGCTGTAGCGCATCTGTGCCTATTGTTTTTCTGATTTTCTGAATCTGTGCCTATCCGGCCCCGGGTGGTCTACTTCGCCCATCGGGGATTCGCCCCGCCCGGAGGCACACAATGCACGGCAAGGCCCAGACAGCGCGGGTGACGCTGTACCGCAACAAGGGAAAGATCCACGCCCGCTCCACCCGCGGACGTTTCAACAGCCTGCGCTGGGCCATGGTGTGGCTCACCCAGCTGGTGTTCTACGGCGCCTGCTGGCTGGGCTGGACCGACGATGGCGGCGCCACGCGGCAGGCGCTGCTGTTCGACATCGCTCACGAGAAGTTCTACCTCTTCGGCCTCGTGCTGTGGCCCCAGGACGCGCTGCTCTTGGCGATCGTGCTGATCCTCGCCGCCACCGGGCTGTTCCTCGTCACCGCGGTGGCGGGCCGGCTGTTCTGCGGCTTCGCGTGCCCGCAAACGGTTTACACCTCGATCTTCATGTGGATCGAGGAGAAGGTTGAAGGCGACCACCTGGCCCGCCTGCGCCTCGAGGCTGCCCCCTGGGGCGTCCGCAAGTTCGCCCTGCGAGCCACCAAGCACGGGCTGTGGCTGGCGCTGGCGGCGTGGTCGGGGATCACCTTCGTCGGCTACTTCACGCCGATCCGCGAGCTCCTCCCCGCCGTGGCCGGCTGGCAGCTGGGGCCGTGGGAAGGCTTCTGGGTCGTCTTCTACGGGCTCTTCATGTACCTGCAGGCCGGCTTCGCCCGCGAGGCGGTGTGCCAGCACATGTGCCCGTACTCGCGCTTCCAGGGCGTGATGTTCGACCCGACGACCCGCACGGTCGCCTACGACACCCCCCGCGGCGAACCGCGCCGGGCAAAGGGCGGCGCCGGCGCCGGCGACTGCGTGGATTGCGGCATCTGCGTGCAGGTGTGTCCCACCGGCATCGACATCCGCGACGGCCTGCAATACCAGTGCATCAACTGCGGCCTGTGCGCCGACGCCTGCGACACGGTGATGGGGCGCATCGGCAAACCCGCCGGGTTGATCCGCTTCGCCTCCGAGCTTGAACTGGCCGGCAAGCCGGCGTCCGCCCGGCCGCGGCTGGCGGTGTATGGCGGGCTGCTGGCGGTGTTCGTCGGGCTGGGCGCGTGGACGCTGGCCGACCGCTCGCTGCTGCTAGTCGACGTGCTGCGCGACCGGGGCAGCCTGGCGCGGGAAGCCGCCGATGGCCGCATCGAGAACGCCTACACCCTCAAGATCATGAACCTCGCCGAAGCCCCGCGGGATTTCCGCGTCGCGGTGAGCGGCATTGACGGCGCCGAGATCGTCGGCCCGGCGCGCTTTGCCGGCGTGCCCGGCGGCATCCGCACGGTGCAGCTCACGGTGGCCGTGCCGGCGGGCGAGGGTGGAGCGACCGTACGCCCGATCGCCTTCGAGATCGCCGCCGAACAGGACGCCGCCACCCGCGTCGTCGAAAAGAGCACCTTCGTCCTTCCCTGACAGCACCCCATGTACCAATACGACCACACCGACCAGCGGCTGGTGGATGACCGCGTCGCCCGCTTCCGCGACCAGATGCAGCGCTTCCTCGACGGCCGGCTGGGCGAGGACGAGTTCCGCCCGCTGCGCCTCCAGAACGGCCTCTACATCCAGCGCCACGCGCCCATGCTGCGGGTCGCGATCCCCTACGGCACGCTGGCGGCGCGGCAGCTGCGCCAGCTCGCCCACATTGCCCGCCACCACGACCGGGGCTACGGCCACTTCACCACCCGCAGCAACATCCAGTTCAACTGGGTGCGGCTGGAGGACGCGCCGGAGATCCTCGCCGGGCTCGCCACCGTGCAGATGCACGCCATCCAGACCTCCGGCAACTGCATCCGCAACATCACCACCGACCCCTTCGCCGGCGTGGCGGCCGACGAGCTGTTCGACCCGCGCCCGGCCTGCGAGATCGTCCGCCAGTGGTCCGCGCTGGCGCCGGAGTTCCAGTTTCTCCCGCGCAAGTTCAAGATCGCCTTCGCCGGTGGCGCCGAAGACCGCGCCGCGCTGCGCTTCCACGACATCGGCGCCGCCGCGCGCATCGGCGACGATGGCCAGCGGGGCTTCGAAGTCTTCGTCGGCGGCGGCCTCGGGCGCACGCCGATGGTCGGCCACAGCCTCAAGGCCTTCCTGCCCCAGGCGGAGCTCCTCAACTACTTCGAGGCCATCCTGCGCGTGTATAACCGCCACGGCCGGCGCGACAACAAGTACAAGGCGCGCATCAAGATTCTGGTGAAAGACCTGACCCTCGACGGCTTTGCCGCCGAGGTGGAGGACGAATGGGCGTGGAGCCGCGGCGGCCCCAACACCATCGACGCCGCCCACTTTGCGCGGATGGAAGCCTTCTTCGCCGGCCCGGCCGATGCGCCCGAGCCGCCCGCCGAGATGCCCGACCAGCCCGTCGCCTACACCCGCTGGCTGGCCCGCAACGTCGCTGCCCACCGCCAGCCCGGCCGCGCCATCGTCACCCTGTCGCTCAAGGCCCCCGGGCAGGCGCCGGGCGACGCCACCGCCGACCAGATGGACGGCATCGCTGATCTGGCCGAGCGCTACAGCCACGGCGAGATCCGCGTGAGCCACGAGCAGAACCTCGTGCTGCCCCACGTGGCCCGGGGCGACCTGCCGGCGGTGTGGGCCGCCGCCCGTGCCCTGGGCCTCGCCACGCCCACCATCGGCCTGCTGCCCGATCTGGTGTGCTGCCCCGGCGGCGATTTCTGCTCCCTCGCCAACGCCCGCTCGCTGCCCGTCGCTGCGGCCATCCAGCAGCGCTTCGACGACCTCGACTATCTCTTCGACCTCGGCCCGCTGGAGCTCAACCTGTCCGGCTGCGTCAATGCCTGCGGCCACCACCACATCGGCCACATCGGCATCCTCGGCGTCGATAAGAACAACCAGGAGTGGTTCCAGATCACCATCGGCGGACGCGAAGGCACACAGGCCGCGCTGGGCAAGGTGATCGGCCCCAGCTTCGCCGCCGACCAGGTGCCCGACGTGATCGCCCGCCTGCTCGAAACCTACGTCGCCCGTCGGCTGGAGGGCGAGCCCTTCATCGACGCGGTGGAGCGCCTCGGCCTCGACCCCTTCCGTCAGGCGGTTTATGGAGACAGCCATGCCCCACGTCATTAAGCACGGCCTGCTCGTCGCCGACGACTGGACGCTCGTCACCAGCGCCCCCGCCAACCCGGCGCGGGCGATCCTCCCCCTCGCCGACTGGCTCGCCCGCCCCGATCACCCGGCGGTGTGGCTCGCGCCGGACGAAACCCCGGACGCGCTGCTGCCGCATCTGGATCGCCTCGCGCTCGTCGCCATCCACTTTCCGGTATTCACCGACGGCCGCGGCTATTCCCTGGCCCGCCTGCTGCGCCAGCGCCACGGCTACCGGGGCGAGCTCCGCGCGGTGGGCGACGTGCTGCGGGATCAGCTCTACTTTCTGCACGCCTGCGGCTTCGACGCCTTCAGCCTGCGCGCCGACCAGTCGCCGGCCGAAGCGGTGGACGCCCTGGCCGACTACCGCTGGCAGCCCCTCGGGCAGCGCTGAAACCGCCGGATTTGTGAATTTCATCGCAATCGCCGGTCATTAACGCGGCTTTCCGGGCGGCATGCCCAAGTTGGTCACGGCGGTGCAGCATTGCCGGCGGCATCATGCGCGCACCGTTTCAACTCACCGCCTGCCGATGTCCGCTGCCCGCCTTGCCCGCTTCGCCTTGTCTGCCTTGTTCAGCCTCGCCGCCTTTGGCGCGTCGGCGGCCGTGCAGGACGAGGCCCCCGAGTGGAGCGACGAGCCGCCGGCCCTCGCCCGGCTGCTGGAGAGCGGCTTCAAGGCCGAGAGCCTGCGCCAGCCCGGCGTGGCCGCCGCCCACTACTGCGCCGCCGCCCGCGACGGCAGCGTCGAGGGCCAGTACCGCCTCGGCCGGCTCTACCTGATGGGGCAGGGCGTCGCCCGCGACAACCAGATCGCCGCCACGCTGCTCTCCATCGCCGCCCAGCGCGGCCACGAGAAGGCCCGCAGCCTGGTGGTGCCGCTGCCCGGCGCCGAACGCCTGCCCGACTGCCTCGTCACCGGCGCGTCGCCAGCGGTGATGATGGCCGCCGTCGCCGCCGACGAAGTGGTGCCCCAGGAAGTGGTCGATCGCTTCGTGAAGGCGCTGCCCGCCGACAAGCGCCGCCACGCCCAGCTGATCCAGAAGCTCGCCCCGCGCTTCAAGGTGGACCCGCGCCTCGCGCTGGCCATCGTGCGCACCGAATCCAACTTCGACGCCGCCGCCCGCTCGCCCAAGAACGCCCTGGGCCTGATGCAACTCATCCCCGACACCGCCGAACGCTTCGGCGTGCGCGACGCCCTCGACCCGGAGCAGAACGTCCGCGGCGGCCTCGCCTACCTGCGCGTGCTGCTGTCCCAGTTCAAGGGCGACGTGGCCCTTGCCGCCGCCGCCTACAACGCCGGCGAAGGCAACGTGATGCGCTACAAGGGCGTGCCCCCGTTTGCCGAAACCCAGGAATACGTCCGCCGCATCCTCGCCTTCTACCGCGCCCCGCGCCACGCCGAAACCCTGCGCGGTTGATCGATATACACGGGGTGTTGGTCATCAACGCACGGGTGTAGAACGAATATCAGCCCCTGTAGATCATCAACAGGGGCGCGTTGATGATCTACACCTGAGCGTAGATCAATGTTCACGGGGTGTATTCGATCTACACCCTCGTGTATTCGATATCGCACGCCCTGTAGAGCATGTTCACGAGGGTGTTGAAGGAATACGGGGGCTGCATGAACGATCGCGGCTCGCGTAGATCGGGTTAGCGCAGCGCAACCCGACGTCAATGCCGGTTGCCTCGTCCGATCGCGCTCGACGATCCGCCGGGCTGTCGGGATACGCTGCGCTATCCCGACCTACGTCTGCTACGCCAACCGACCTGCCTCTGCGGAGCTCCCGCCCTTCCCATGCCGGCCAGTCCCGGCTAAGTTATGCCCCTCGAAAGAACAACAGCAGGGGACAGCATGCATCAGCAGCAGTTTTACATTGGCGGCCAGTGGGTCGAACCTTCCTCCGCCGCCCGGCGCGAGGTCATCAACCCGGCCACCGAAGCGCCGGTGGGCGTGATCGCCATGGGCGCGGCGGCCGACGTGGATCGCGCGGTGGCGGCGGCGAAGGCGGCTTTCCCGGCCTTCTCGGCCACCACCCGCGAGGAGCGGCTGGATCTCATCGCGCGCATCGGCGTGGCCTACAAGAAGCGTTTCGACGACATGGCGAAGGCCATCAGCGCCGAGATGGGCGCGCCCTTCAAGATGCTGGCCAGCGGCGCCCAGGCGGCGTCGGGCCTCGGGCACTTCCGGGCGGTGGCGGCGGCGCTGAAGGACATGGAGTTCGAGCGCCTGCAGGGCACCACGCTGATCGTGAAGGAAGCCGCCGGCGTGTGCGCCCTCATCACCCCCTGGAACTGGCCGGCCAACCAGATGGCCTGCAAGATCGCCCCGGCGCTGGCGGCGGGCTGCACCATGGTGCTCAAACCCAGCGAGCTGGCGCCCCTGTCTGCCGTGGTGCTGGCCGAGATCCTCGACGACGCGGGCCTGCCGCCGGGCGTGTTCAACCTGGTGCAGGGCGACGGGGAAGGCGTGGGCGCGCCGCTCACGGCCCATCCGGACGTGGACATGGTGTCTTTCACCGGCTCCACCCGCGCCGGCAAGCTGGTGATGAAGACCGCCGCCGATACCGTGAAGAAGGTGGCGCTGGAACTCGGCGGCAAGTCCGCCAACATCCTGCTGGACGACGCGGATTTCCCCCGCGCGGTGAAGCAGGGCGTGCTGACCCTGATGCTCAACAGCGGCCAGAACTGCAACGCCCCCTCGCGCCTGCTGGTGCCGGCCGATCGGTTGGAGGAAGTCGAGGCCATCGCCGCGGCGACCCTCGGCAAGCTGGTGGTGGGTGATCCGCAGGACGACACGACCACCCTCGGCCCGGTGGCCAACGGCGCCCAGTTCGCCCGGGTGCAGCAGATGATCGAGAGCGGCATCGCCGAGGGCGCGAAGCTCATTGCCGGCGGGCCGGGGCGGCCGGAAGGCATCGCCCGAGGTTATTTCGTGCGGCCGACGATCTTCAGCCGCGTCACGCCGGCGATGACCATCGCCCGGGAGGAGATCTTCGGCCCGGTGCTGTCGATCATCGCCTACCAGGACGAAGACGACGCGGTGCGCATCGCCAACGACACGCCCTATGGGCTGTCGGGCTACGTGTCGTCGTCGGATCTCGCCCGCGCCCGCCGTGTGGCCCGGCGCCTGCGCACCGGCAACGTGCATCTCAACGGCGCGCCGGTGGATACCACCGCGCCCTTCGGCGGCTACAAGCAGTCGGGCCTCGGGCGGGAATGGGGCGCCTGGGGCATCGAGGAATACCTCGAGACCAAGGCGATCATCGGCCATGGCGCCGACTGAGCTTCGGGGCGCGGCATGAGGCTGGCCGCGATTCTGGCAGGCGCGGTGCTGGCGGCGGGCTTCCTCGCCGCCGATCCGGCCCGTTATTTCTCGCTGGCGGATCGGGTGGCCTGGCGGCTGGGCACCCCGGCCCCGGGCCAGACCCGGCTCGAAGACACCCTGCACACCCTTTACCGGCGCGGCGATGCGCTGATCGGCAGCGACGCCACGCTGCTCCTGGGGGACAGCCATCTCCACGGCTTTCCCACCTCACTGCTGCCGGGGTCGGTGAACTTCTCCATCGGCGGCGAGACGGCCGCCCATCTGGCCGAGCGGGTGGCCGACTACACCGCGCCGCTCCGGGTGCGGCAGGTGGTGCTGCTCACCGGGCGCAACGATCTGGCCCAGGGGCGGGCGCCGGAGGCGGTGGCGGAGTCGGTCGGGCGGATTCTCGGTTACATCCCGCAACGGACTGTCGTAGTGCTATTGGGTATTCCTACCGTGCGTTCGGGCGGCAATGCCGTAAACTCCACCCGCGAAGCGAACCGCCTGCTGTTTGGCGTCTGCGCCGCGCGGCCCGGATGCCGCTTCGTGAGCACCGAAAGCCTCGCCGATGCCGGCGGTGCCCTGGACGCCCGCGTTGCCAGCGCCGACGGCGTGCATCTCAACCCCGCCGGCTATGCCGAGCTGGCCGCGCTGATCGCCGCGGCCACCCAAACCCCGCCTCAGAACCAGACCCTGTTGCCCCACCGTCCCACCCCATGAAGTCGTCGCAATCCCTCCGCTTCAACGAAATCGATTTCCTGCGCGGCATCGCCTGTCTGGCGGTGCTGGTGTTCCACTATTTCTCGCGGGCGCCCCGGGCCGGGTGGATGCAGGGCGTGGATTACCCGGCCATCGAGCTCATGGCCCGCTACGGCTACCTGGGGGTGCATCTGTTCTTCGTGATCAGCGGCTTCGTGATCCTCATGTCGGCCCACGACGCCACACCCCGGGCCTTCGTCGCGTCCCGCGTGGCGCGGCTCTACCCAACCCTGTGGGTGGGCGCCACGCTCACCGCCGGCACCGCCTGGCTGCTGGGCGAGGGGCAGTTCATGGTGTCGATGCGCGACTGGCTCATCAACCTCACCATGCTCGCCCACTGGTTCGACGCGCCCTACGTGGATGGGGCCTACTGGTCGCTGGGCTACGAGCTGCATTTCTACATCTTCGTATGGGTGGCCCTGCGCCTGGGGCTGATGAATCGCCTGCCGTGGCTGCTGGTGTGCTGGCTGGCGATCAGCGCCATCAACGCGGTCAAGCCCATGTGGCCGGTGCAGTTCTGGCTCAACGCCAAGTGGGCGCCGTTCTTCGTGGCGGGCGGGGTGTTCTACCTGATCCGCACCCAGGGCGAGACCCTCGGGCGCTACGCGCTGCTGGCCGCGTCCTTCGTGCTGGCGCTGATCTACGCGCTGGGCGACGCCGCCTCCCAGGGCACCGGCCCCGAGGCCGTGGCGCTGCGTCCGGTGGTGGTGGGCGCGGTGGTGACGGCAATCTTCGGCGTGTTCTGGATGATCGCCACCGGGCGCTTCACGATGCGCGCCTCGGCGATCACCTTCTACGCCGGCGCGCTCACCTATCCGGTGTATGTGATCCACCAGTTCTTCGGCGCGATGCTCTTCGAGCAGCTGCGCATGGCCCTTGGCAGCGTGCCGCTGGCGATGGCGCTGGTGGTCGCGGCGGTAGCGGTGCTGGCCTGGGCGATCCACGTGGGCGTCGAGCGCCCGCTGGGCAAGCGCCTGCGTCGCCTGCTCGACACCCCGCGGCTCGAAGCGCGGATGTCGTCGGTCGGCTGAACCCGGCCGCCCGCCATGCTCGTCGTCGCCCTCATCTGCCTCGTCCTGCTGGTGCTCACCACGGTGCTGCACTACGAGGTGCTGCGCTGGCTCTCCGCGGGTCTGCCGGCGTTGGGCATCCGGCCGCGGGCCAAGCTGGTGGTGGTGATCATCGCCGCCTTCCTCGCCCACGTGGCGGAGATCGGCCTTTACGCGCTGGCGATCGTGGTGCTGGTGCGCGTCGGCGGGCTTGGCACGCTGGGCGATCCGGCGCGCTTCGGTTTCGACGTGGCCCTGTATTTCTCGGCCGAGACCTTCACATCGCTTGGCTACGGCGACGTGGTGCCCAGCGGCGACATGCGCCTGCTGGCGGGCGCCGAGGCGCTCAATGGCCTGCTGCTCATCGGCTGGTCGGCGTCCTACGCCTACATCGCGATGGAGCGATTCTGGAACGGGGCATCCCGCGGCGGCGACTGACGAACGGGGCGGGCCTACCTCGCCACGCTGCGCTGAAATCCGTCTTCCCGCGCTGGGCAGGGGCACTCGATCCGGGTGCCCTTTTTTGTTCACGCTTGGCCTTGCTGCGCCAGATGGGGCGAGTCCGCGTGATGTGCGCTTGAGCGTCGTCTGGATAAACGACTTCAGTCTGGCGTCTGTCCGACGTTAAAGCACACATCCCTGTCACCCCGTGAAGCGCCCCCATGACCCTGTTCGCCGATCTGCGCCACGTCATCTATGCGCTTTCCGACGCCCTCGACCTGGTGGGCGTGGATGACGTTGCCCACGGCAAGCGGGTGGGCATCATGGCCGCCGAATGCGGGCGGGTGGCCGGCCTGCCAGAAACCGAAACCGCCTTCCTGCTCGATCTGGGAATGCTCCACGACATCGGCGTCTCCTCCACCCGCACCCACTGCCATCTGGTCGAGACGTTCGACTGGGATGGCTGCCAGGGGCACTGCGAGGTCGGCCACGCGCTGCTCAAGGGCTTCGGCCCCCTCGAAGCCATGGCCGAGCCGGTGCGCTACCACCACACCCGCTGGGACGCGCTGCCCACCAGCGACGTCGATCCCGACACCCTGCGCGCCGCCAATCTCATCTACCTGGTCGATCGCGTCGATGCGCTCGCCGCCAGCCACTACGCCGACAACTCGCTGCTGCTCTTCACCGACGATATCCGCGCCCGCATCGCCGAGCACGCCGGCACCTTCTTTTCGCCCGAGCTGGTCGAGCTCTTCCTCGACGCCTCCCACACCGAAGCCTTCTGGCTCGACCTCGAACCCCGCTCGATCCAGGCCCGGATGGTCGAATCCCTCGCCACCGCCCGCGACTACCCCGCCAACACCGACGAGCTCAAGCATCTGGCGGGCATCTTCGCCCGCATCGTCGACGCCAAGAGCCCCTTCACCGCCGAGCACTCCCTGGGCGTCGCCCGCCTCGCCCGCCACCTAGCCGAGCGCCTCGGCGTATCGCCCGACAACTGCGACAAGCTAGAGATCGCCGGCATGCTCCACGACCTGGGCAAGCTGCGCATCCCCGACGAGATCCTCGACAAACCCGGCCGCCTCGACGCCGCCGAGCGCAAGATCATCAACACCCACAGCTACGAAACCTTCCAGATCCTCCACGGCATCCGCGGCTTCGACGAGATCACCCGCTGGGCCGCCTACCACCACGAAGAGCCCGACGGCAGCGGCTATCCCTTCCACCTCACCGCCGCCGAGATGCCCTTCGAAGCCGCCATCCTGCGCGTCGCTGACATCTTCCAGGCCATGGTCCAGGAGCGCCCCTACCGGCAGGGCCTCGGCGACACCGAAGTGAGCAACTTCATCCGCCGCATGGCCGACGACGGCCGCATCGACAGCCGGGTGGCGGAGGTGCTGCTGGAGGACGTGCCAGCGGCACGGCTGGCGGCGTGTCCGGCGTTGGAAGAGTTGCCGGAGGTGAGGATGGGGGCGTGAGGATATTGGCCCGCCGAACTGTTGTGTTTCAGGGAAGAAAGCTGTAGCAGGCAGAAAAGGAAAGCCGGCCTCGCGGCCGGCTATTGGGAAACAGTGCTCGATGGAGAAGGCCTGAGAGTGAGATGGATCCATCACTATCTGACCTACTACAACTTCAGCCAAATTTTTTTGGGTTTGACTCAGAGTTTTGAAACGATGTGGTCGATCGCATCTACGGCTTGATCGCGGTACTCAGGCTTTACCTGAACCCTGTGCCCACTTATTTGTAACTTGCCCGTCTGCATTACGGAGAACGGGCAGCCGCGTGCGAACGCAACAACGCCGGTAGTTCCGAAGTCTCGAATTTCGACGATTCCGTCCTCAGGCTTCGAGAAGGTGAAATGCTCCGGATAAGACTTAATAAGTGCCTGAAGATCGCTATCAATTCCCGAAAGGACGGCTGCGTACGCAGATGCCGAGCCCATGTACTGAGTGAGGCGGTTCTTCAGAATTAGATGAATCTTTGGCAATTTACGCTTCGCGTGATTCAGTTTAGTGGCAAAGGTGTATTTCGAGTAGACCTCGGATGGCAGTTTTACTCCGTACATCAACGAAAAAGCGTTTTGGATAGCTCGTCGGGATGAGTCGTCTGCCATTACTGGTAGTACTACATCGCTTGCCGTTGATAGAGCAATTTGCGTGTACATCGAGAAGCTCGGATTTGTGTCGATAAACACGAAGTCGTATTCGCTTTTTACTGAATCAACGAAGTCACGAAGCCAGTCGATTACTCCAAGCCAAGCATTAACGCCAGGCAGATCGGCGTTCGCCAAGGTATTCATTGCGATCGCTTGCAGCTCCAACAAGGGATCGCCGCAGACAAGATCTATCCTCTTGGGCAGCGCGGGGTTGTATGCGCTGGGCTTCGTAATGTAACTGGTAGCATCAATTGTAGGTGGTGAGAAAGGAGCGGGCAGTCGCGAATCAAAGTACCCACCGATACTGCATCTGGGGGTTAGTCCTTGCCGTTCGAGGAGCCGTTTAGACCCGCAATTGGATAGTCCGCCGAGCATCAACTCCGACAGGTTCGCTTGAGGGCACATGTCGATGACAAGAATTCGTGCATTAGGGTGTTTTTGTGCATACCGACAGACAACCTGGAATGTGAGACTCGTTTTCCCAGTTCCACCCTTGTTATTCCAGACCGCGTAAATCTTCATTGTTGCCTCCTGTGATGTTATTGATGGACATTGTACAGTCTCGGATGGACGCGTCAATGTCTTTTTTGGACATTTGTCGAGCTGGTGCCATGGAACGGTGAGGTAAGTCAAACAGTTGAGGTAGGCCGGTTTAGCGCAGCGCAACCCGACGCTGCTCGATCGATCTTGCGTAGGAGTGAGTTGGTAGTTGCCAGAGCTGGGCGTGATGGCGCATTAATCTGGTGTGCGGATGTCGGGTTACTACGCTGCACTAAACTGAATTCCCGGAGGGAAGCGAGCGACGCAAGCAGCCAAGACGGGTCCGAATCCATCGGCGGACCCGTGTCGGTGGCAAGTCCTTTGCCATCGCCTGTCTCCTGATCTCTCGTGCGCCCAGCCAATCCCGAAGGCTGTCCTCGCGCCCGTCGCAGCATGGCGCCTGAGTCTCTCGCGAGAGACTCGCAGGCAGGGCCGAATGCTCGCAAAGCTGCGACCGATGGATTCTTGGACGATCGGCCGGGTTGGGGGGCGGAGCGTATGGTGTGTTGAGGCCGGCCGCCGTTGGCGCCCCGTTCGCCCCGGGGCCTTGACCTGCCCGCCTGTACCCGGACACTCGGGCGCTCACTCATTTCGCAACAGGTGATCCCATGACCGAACCCACGCATCCCGTCGCTATCATCGCCGCCGAGGCCCCGCCGCGCGTCCGCCCGTCTATCTACCCCGAGCCCTTTGCGTCCCGCATGGCGGGGCGGGTGAAGCATCCGCTGGGCGATTTGTTCGGGCTGACCAACTTCGGGGTCAATCTCACCCGTCTGGCGCCGGGGGCGGTGTCGGCCCTGCGCCACTCGCACACCCGGCAGGACGAGTTCATCCTGGTGCTGGAAGGCAACCCGACGCTGGTCACTGATGCCGGCGAGACGCGGCTGGCGCCGGGCATGTGCGCCGGCTTCAAAGCCGGCACGGGCGACGCACACCAGCTGCGCAACGACGGCACGGATGAAGCGGTGTATCTGGAAGTGGGCGACCGCACGCCGGGCGACAGCGCGAGCTACCCGGACGAAGACCTGCAGGCCGTGATGGGCGAGGGCGGCTGGCGCTTCCTGCACAAGGACGGCAGTCCGTATTGAAAGGCGGGGTGGCGGCCGGGCTTGCCGATCACCGCACTCCCTGTAGGTCGGACTTCAGTCCGACAGCGTGGGTCGAGCAGGCAGGGTTTGTCGGACTGAAGTCCGACCTACAGGGCGGGGGGCGTCGGGGGCGTCAGCCCTCGCGCACCGCCAGCCGGCCGGAGATGTAGCGGGCCATGCCGCGGGCGAGTTCCTGTTCGCCCACGAAGACTTCGCCCATCTTGTCGCGCCGCAGCAGCTCGGCGCCGTCTTCGGTGTCGGCGCGGAGCACGGTTTCGATGTGCGGGTTGAGCTTGCGGGCGATATCCACCATCTGGCGGCTGGCGATGGGGTCGGGGATGGTGACCACCAGCATCGCCGCCTTGGTGATGTGGGCCTGGACCAGCACGATGGGGTCGGAGGCGTCGCCGCTCACCGCCGGCTTGCCGGAGCGGCGCACCGCCTCGACCACCTCGCGGTTGCTGTCGGCGATGATGTAGTGGATGTGGCGCTCTTCCAGCACCGACGCGATGTGCTTGCCGATGCGTCCGAAACCCACCACCACCACCTGCCCCGAGAGCAGCTTGCGGTCGGTGGTCATGGGCAGGGCGGCCAGCGGGTCGTCCCGCAGGTCGAGCCGACGCGCCCACGCCGAATGTGCCCGCGCCCACACCTGGGCGGGCTCGATGGCCGCAAACAGCGCGGCATTGAGGGCGATGGTGATGATGGCCCCGGCGAGGATCAGGTTCTGCCCCTCGGCGCTCATCAGCCCCAGGGCCTGCCCGAGCCCGGCCAGGATGAACGAGAACTCACCGATCTGCGCAAGGCTCGCGCCCACCGTGAGGGCCGTGTTGAGGGGGTAGCGGAAGGCCAGCACCAGCGCCACCGCGGCCAGGGTCTTGCCGATCAGGATGATCGCCACCACCACCAGCACCTTGAGGGGCGATTCCATCAGCACGGCCGGGTCGAACAGCATCCCCACCGACACGAAGAACAGCACCGAGAACGCATCGCGCAGCGGCAGCGAATCCTCGGCCGCCCGGTGGCTGAACTCCGACTCGCGCATCATCATCCCGGCAAAGAAGGCGCCGAGGGCAAAGGACACGTCAAAGAGCAGCGCCGACGCGTAGGCCACGCCCACCGCCGCGGCCACCACGCAGAGGGTGAACAGCTCCCGGGAGCCGGTCCTGGCCACCAGCCACAGCAGGCGCGGAAACGCCCGGCGCCCCACCACCAGCATGGTGGCGATGAAGGCCGCCACCTTGGCGAAGGTGATCCCCACCGTGAGGGCCAGGGTGGAGGCGTCGGCCGCCGGGGCTGCGTCGTTGCCACCCAGCAGCGGCGCGAGGGCCGGCAGCAGCACCAGCACCAGCACCATCGCCAGGTCTTCCACCACCAGCCAGCCCACCGCGATGCGCCCGTTGGTGGAGTCGAGGATGCCCTTGGATTCCAGCGCCCGCAGCAGCACCACCGTGCTCGCCACCGACAGCGCGAGGCCGAACACCACCGCCTCGCCCACCGGCCAGCCCCAGCTCACCGCCGCCGCCCCGCCCAGCACAGTGGCTGCCGCGATCTGCACCACGGCGCCGGGCGCGGCGATCTTGCGCACCGCCAGCAGATCATCCAGCGAGAAGTGCAGGCCGACGCCGAACATCAGCAGCATCACCCCGATTTCGGCCAGCTGGCCGGCCAGGGCCACGTCGGCCACGAAGCCGGGGGTGCCCGGCCCGATCATCACGCCGGCGAGCAGATAGCCGACCAGCGGCGGCACCCGCAGGCGGGAGGCGATGAGGCCGAGCAGCATGGCAAGGCCGAGACCGGCGGCGATGAGGGCGATCAGGGAGACGTTGTGAGGCATCGGAAGCGGGCGTTTGTGTGACGTTGTGGGCAGGTTGAGACTGTTCGACGCGAATCGCCGGGGTGGGTTCGCCTGCGCGGCAATTTTTCCGGGCATTGCCGGCGGATTTCGACGGCGGCGTGCCAGAGGCCGGTCTTTTAACTGGAAAATCCGCTGCTGAAAAGCGTTTCAGCGATTGCGGCGGCCGTGATGGCCGTGGGTAGCCCGGTCGGCGAGTTGTAGGCGGGGAGGCTTGGGATGCGCGGCCTGCCGGGCTGGTGCCGCGGCAGTGCCGGGGAGGAGGCAGGGAAGAGGCGGAAAACCGGGCCGCCAGCTGCGCTGCGGCATGTCGCCCGGGTGTTGCAGGTACCGCTCAGCCGTCGCTGAAGTTGTGGAACATCACCTGCAGGGTCTGGGTGAGCTTGGCGAGCTGGGTGTCGGTGAGGTTGGTGTAACCCTTCACGTAGATCTTCTTGGTGGCTTCCTGGATGCGGTCGGTGAGCGCCTCGCCCTTCGGGGTGACGAGCACGTCGGTGATGCGGGCGTCGTCGGCGTTGGTGCGGGTCTCGACGAGGCCTTCCTCGCGCATGCGCTGGACGATGCGGGTGAGCGTCGACAGCTTGATGATGGCGTGGGTGGCGAGCTCCGAGACGCTCACGGTGCCGTGCAGGCGCAGCATCAGCAGCACGCGCCGGGTGGGGATGTCGGTGCCGAGCTTCTTGAGGACTTTCTCCATTTCCAGCGAGTAGATCGCGTGGACGCGGGCGAGCCAGTAGAAGGGAAATTCCTCGTAGCTGAAGCTCGCGTTGTCGGGCAGGAAGCGGCTGCTTTTTTTGGTGGCGCTCATGGCTGGGCAAGGGAAAACTGTCTGCGCACCGGCCGGGCACGGCGCAAAAAAACCGGTGCGGAAGGATACATGAGGGCGATGACGTTCAGGAACCGGCGATGGCCGCCGGTTCAGTCGTCCCGGTAGGGCCCGGCGCCCAGGCCGATGGGCGCGGGCGCCGCGGCGACGAGCTTCGAGAAGATGCGTCGGAAGTCGTCGTCCGAGCCGGTGCTGCGGGTGCCGCCCATCGGATCGGGCGTGGCGGCGAAGCCGGCGTCGGCGGCGGCCCAGTCGTCGGCGGTGAAGTGCTTCTTCACCAGCGGCAGGATCTCGCGCTCTTCCAGCAGCATGTGGTTGCGGTAGAAGTCGGCGTAGGCGTCGAAGGCTGCCGAGAAGCGGGCAAAGCCGTCGGGCGCGCCGTCGGTGTAGCGGGTGAGGGCGGCCTGCAGGGTGGCGATGCGGGCCTCGGCCTGGGCGTGCTCGGCCTCCAGCCGCGCCAGCGCCGCGTCGCCTTCGGTGGTGCGGGCCTTGAGGGGCGCGAAGAGGAAGGCGTCTTCCTTGGGGTGGTGGCGCTTCTCGGGGTAGGCGTCGAGGTATCTCACCATTGCGGCGAAGAGCTTGAAGTCGGGCTGCAGCTTGCCGGCGCCGATCTCGTGGATCATCAGCCGGATGGCGTGGATGATCGCGGCGAGCGACTGGTGCTCGTCCATGATGATGCGCATCGCTTCCATCACGTGGTTTCCTTGGTGGGTTTCAGGTGGACAGCATGGCCTGGTGCTTGCCGCCCAGGCCCAGGTAGGCCTCGATGACCCGCGGGTCGTCGGCAAGCTGGGTGGCCGGGCCGTGCATGGCGATCTGGCCGGTTTCGAGCACGTAGGCGTAATCGGCCACCTGCAGGGCGGCGCGGGCGTTCTGTTCGACGAGCAGAATCGACACGCCGCGCCGGCGCAACTCGGTGACGATGCGGAAGATCTCGCGCACGATGAGCGGGGCGAGGCCGAGGCTCGGTTCGTCGAGCATCAGCAGCTTGGGCTTGGCCATCAGCGCGCGGCCCACGGCGAGCATCTGGCGCTCGCCGCCAGAGAGCGTGCCGGCCAGCTGGCTGCGGCGCTCCTTGAGACGCGGGAAGAGGTCGTAGATCTCGTCCAGCGTCTTCGGGTGGTCGCGGTGGCCCATGCGGTAGCGCTGGAAGGCGCCGAGGACGAGGTTGTCCTCGACGCTCATCTCGCCGAACAGCTCGCGCTTCTCGGGCACGAGGTTCATGCCCCGGGCGACGAGGCGCTCGACTTCCGGCACGGCCTCGATGCTGCCGTCGAAATGCACCGTGCCCTTCGAGCCGAGCACGCCCATGATGGCCGACAGCATGGTGGTCTTGCCGGCGCCGTTGGGGCCGATCACCGTGACGATCTGCCCTTCGCCCACGGTGAGGCTGGCGTTGGTAAGCGCCTCGACCTTGCCGTAGGAGACGCACAGGCGGTCGATCTGGAGTACGGGGTTCTTGGCTTGGTTGGTCATCACAGGCCTCCTGCCGGGCCGCCCCAAGGGAGGCCTGCGCCCCCTTTGGGGGGTGAGGAAGGGGTTTCGCAGCGCAGCGCGCTGTGCCTTCCGAACGGCTTGGCTGTGCAAAGCCAAGCCTCCACGAACAGAGTGAGCGTGGGGGTCATCTCATACTCCTCCCAGATAGGCTTCGAGCACGGCCGGGTCGCGCTGGACTTCGTCGGGCAGGCCTTCGGCGATCTTCTGGCCGAACTCCATCACCACCACGCGATCCACCAGGCCCATCACGAAGTCCATGTCGTGCTCGACGATCAGGATCGCCATGCCTTCGGCGCGCAGCTTGCGAAGCAGGTCGCCGAGGGCTTCCTTCTCCTTCAGGCGCAGGCCGGCGGCGGGTTCGTCGAGCAGCAGCAGGCACGGGTCGGAGCACAGGGCGCGGGCGATCTCCAGGATGCGCTGCTGGCCCAGGGCGAGGCTGCCGGCTTCTTCGTACATGTGGCTGCCAAGGCCGACGCGCTCGATCTGGCGGGCGGCTTCCTTCAGCAGGCGGGCTTCCTCGGCGCGATCCTGACGCCAGGCGGCGTGGAACACGCCCTTGCCGCCCCGCAGGTGGGCGCCGATGGCGACGTTCTCGAGCACGGTCATGGTCGGCAGCAGGCGCACGTGCTGGAAGGTCCGGCTCATGCCCAGCGCGGCGATCTCCCGCGAGCTGTGGCCGGCCACCGACTTGCCGCGGAACAGCACCTCGCCCGATGTCGGCGTATCCACGCCCGAGAGTTGGTTGAACATGGTGCTCTTGCCGGCGCCGTTGGGGCCGATCAGCGCCAGGATCTCGCCGGCTTTCACCGTGAGGTTCATGTCGTTGTTGGCCACGAGGCCGCCGAACTTGCGGGTCACGTTGCGGGCTTCGAGGATCACCTCGCCGGCCGTCGGTAGGTCGCGGCGGGGCAGGGTGTCGGCGGCGGGGTCGATGGTCTTCTGCGGCGCCTTCACCGGCACCAGCTTCTTCAGCACCGGCCACAGGCCTTCACGGGCGCGCTGGAGCACCAGCACCATCATGACCCCGAAGACGATGGCCTCGAAGTTGCCGGCGGAACCCAGCAGCCGGGGCAGGATGTCCTGCAGCCACTGCTTGAGCACGGTGATGAGCCCGGCGCCCACCAGCGCGCCCCACACGTGGCCGGCGCCGCCGATCACCGCCATGAAGAGATACTCGATGCCGATGTGCAGCCCGAAAGGCGTGGGATTCACGAAGCGCTGCATGTGGGCGTACAGCCAGCCCGACGCACAGGCGTGCAGCGCGGCGATCACGAAGATGATCATCCGCGAGCGGGAGGTATCCACGCCCATCGCCTCGGCCATCACCATGCCGCCCTTCAGCGCCCGGATCGCCCGGCCCTCGCGGGAATCGAGCAGGTTCTGGGTGGTGAACACCGCCACCATCACGAAGGCCCAGATCAGGTAGTAGATCTTCTCGCCGGCATCCAGCACCACGCCGAACAGGGTGATCGGCGAGATGCCGGTGATGCCTGTGTGGCCGCCCAGGCTCTCCAGCGTGCCGAACAGAAAGTACAGGCTGATCCCCCAGGCGATGGTGCCCAGCGGCAGGAAGTGGCCCGACAGCTTGAGGGTCAGCGAGCCGACCACCACCGCCACCGTGGCGGTGAACACCAGCCCCACCAGCAGGGTGAGCCACGGCGAGGCGCCGGCCCAGGCGATCCAGCCCGGCAGTTCCGGCGTGGTGCTGAGCACCGCCGTGGTGTAGGCGCCTAGCCCCACGAAGGCGGCCTGGCCGAAGCTGGTCAGCCCGCCCACGCCGGTGAGCAGCACCAGTCCCAGCGCCACCAGCGCGTACAGCCCGATGTAGTTGAGCAGCGTCACATAGAACGGCGCGAGCACGGCCGGCAGGACGAGCAGCAGGGCGACGAACAGGCCCTGCACGAGACGGTCGGTTCTCATTCTTCCTCCTCCACGTGGCGGCTGGTGAGGGAGCGCCACAGCAGCACGGGGATGATCAGGGTGAACACGATGACTTCCTTGAAGGCGCTGGCCCAGAAGGATGAGAAGGATTCCAGCAGGCCCACAAGTACCGCGCCCACGGCGGCCAGCGGGTAGCTCGCCAGCCCGCCGATGATGGCGGCGACAAAGCCCTTGAGGCCGATGAGAAAGCCCGTGTCGTAGTAGATGGTGGTGATCGGTGCGATCAGCACGCCCGAGAGCGCGCCGATCAGCGCCGCCAGGAAGAAGGTGAGCTTGCCCGCCAGTGACGGCGAGATGCCCATCAGCCGCGCGCCAGCCCGGTTGATCGCGGTGGCCCGCAGCGCCTTGCCGTACAGCGTGCGCTCGAAGAACTGGTAGAGCGCGACGATCAGCACCACCGACGACATCACCACCCAGATCGTCTGGCCGGAGACCATCAGCGGGCCGAGCTCCAGGTTGGCGTCGCTGAAGGCCGGGGTGCGCTGGCCTTCGGCGCCGAAGAACAGCAGGCCGAGGCCGACCATCGCCACATGCACCGCCACCGACACGATGAGCAGGATCAGGATCGGCGCCGCGGCGATGGGCTGGAAAACCAGCCGGTACATCAGCGGGCCCATCGGCACCACCACCGCCAGGGCCAGCAGCACCTGGGCGGCGAGCGGCATGTCCTTCACCGGCAGCGCGGCGAGCAGGGCGGCGAGGCCGAGCGGATAGCCGAGGTTCCAGCCCAGCACGCCCACCAGCCGGCGCGGCTGCCCGGCCCGCAGGGCGAGGCCGCCGTCGATGAGCGCCGCGGTGGCGCCCATGCCGGCCAGGAGCCAGACGGTGGCCGGCACCGTGCCGGCCTGCATCATCGCCAGGGTAAGGGCGCCGTAGGCCACGAACTCGCCCTGGGGGATGAAGATCACCCGCGTCACCGCGAACACCAGCACCAGGGCCAGGGCCAGGAGCGCGTAGATCGCCCCGTTGGTCAGGCCGTCCTGGGCGAGCATCAATGCAATCTGAACGTCCATGAGTTTCCCCGTCGGCGACGGCACAGGGCCGCCGACTTGCAGTTGCAAAGGATCCGGGGCGCTGCGGCCCCGGATCGGTGCGGATTTACTTCAGGAGGGTCCAGGTGCCGTTGGTGACGGTGATCAGCTCGCGGCCCCGTTCGTCGAAGCCGCTGTGGTCGGCCGCCGACATGGTGTAGACGCCTTGGGTGGCGGGCATCTCGTGGGTCTGCTCGAGGGCATCACGCAGCGCCGAGCGGAACTCCGGCGTGCCCGGCTTGCCCTTGGCGAGCGCGGTGGGGATTGCGCGCTCCAGCAGCAGGCCGGCGTCGAACATGTTGCCGCCAAAGGTGGCCGGGGCCGCGCCGTAGGCCTTCTCGTAGGTCGCCACGTAGTTCTTGGCGATCTTCTTGGACGGGTGGGTGTCGGGCACCTGGTCGAGCACCAGCATCAGGCTGGCGGCGAGGATCGTGCCTTCCACCTTCTTGCCGCCGAGCTTCAGGAAGTCAGGCAGCGCGGCGCCGTGGGTCTGGTAGAACTTGCCCTTGTAGCCGCGATCCACCAGCGCCAGCTGGGGCAGCACGGCGGGCGTGCCGGGGGCGGCGATCAGCACCGCGTCGGGGCGGGCCGCCATCACCTTGAGGGCCTGGGCGGTGACCGAGGTGTCCTGACGCTGGAAGCGCTCGTCGGCGACGATCTTGATGCCTTTCTTGGCGGCGCCGTCGGCGACGACCTTGCCCCAGTTCTCGCCGTAGGGGTCGGCGGTGCCGATGAAGCCGAGGGTCTTCACGCCGGTCTTCGCCATGTGGTCGAGGAGCGCCGTGGCGATCAGGCTGTCGTTCTGGGTGGTCTTGAAGACCCACTTCTTCTGGTCGTTCATCGGCAGCACCACCGCGGCGGTGCCCACCGGCGCCAGCAGCGGCACGCCGGCTTCGGCGACGAACTGGATCACGCCCATCGCGTTGGGCGAGCCGGAGGGGCCGATGATGGCGTCCACCTTCTCTTCGCTGATGAGCTTCTTCACCGCCACCACGGAAGCGGTGGGGTCGCTGCCGTCGTCGAGGGAGATGTAGCGGATGGTCTGGCCGCCGGCCTTGGTGGGCAACAGCGGGACGGTGTTCTTCTGCGGGATGCCGACCATGGCGATCGGGCCGGTGGAGGAAGACACCACCCCGATCTTGATGTCTGCATGGGCAACGCCCAGCGACAGTGCTCCGATCAACAACGAACCTGCCACGTGCTTGAGTTTCATGGGTGTATCCTCCAGAAAAATTGCTCCAAATTGGGATCAGGCAATCTCCGCTTAAGCGGATCTCTTTTTTGGTTTTAATTTGTTATTCACGTGAATGTTCACGTTTATACACACAGCGCGACGTGAATACCAGCCATTTTTTTCACGTCGTTTAGGGTGTTCTCAGCGGCCCCGGGCGAGGGCCGTCAGGCCGCCCAGGCCGAAGTCGGTGTTGGGCACGTCGAGGATCATGATGCGCACCGGCGCAGCCGGCACCTGCAGGGTTTCCTCGATCACGCGGGTGAGCCCGGCGATCAGCGCCGCCTTCTGGGCATCGGTGCGGCCGGCGATCAGCAGCGCATGTACCGTCGGGCCGCCGGGCAGCTCGGCCTCGCTGAGCAGGGTGCCGCCGAAGCACACGTGGGCCTTCGCCAGCTCGATCAGGAAGATGCGCACGCTCTCCCGCGGGGCGCCGATGGTCTCGACGACGGCGTCGGTCATCCCCTTTAGGAGCGCGGCCTTCTGCGCGGCCGCAAAGCCTTCAACCACATAAATGTTGAGGTTGGGCATCGCGGGGCGCTCAGGCGTGGGCCGCCACGACGTCGCCGACGTCGTGGTAGCCGCGGTTGAAATACACCAGCCCGCTGCGCGAAGCCTCGCCTCGCGCCACGTCTTCCACCTGACAGTAGAAGACGCTGTGGGAGCCGACGGTGTGGGTGTCGACGATGCGGCAGTCGAAGCTCACCAGCGCGCCGTCGATCACCGGGCTGCCGGTGGCGAGGCGGCGGGCGCCGACCCGGGCGAAGCGCTCGTCCATGGTCACGTTGCGGTCGGCAAAGAGCCCCGAGACGTCCTGCCGGGCGGCGCCCAGCACATTGACGCACAGCACGCCGTTGCCCTCGAAGGCCGGGTGGGCCCAGGAGCCGCGGTTCATGCACACCAGCAGCGTCGGCGGCTGGTCGGTGACGCTGCACACCGCGGTGGCGGTGAAGCCGGCCCGGCCGTTAGGGCCGTCGGTGGTGATGACATTGACGGCGCCGGCCAGCAGGGCCATGCCGTCGCGGAAGGCGGCGGTGTCGGTCATGGTGTTCTCCTCGTTCTCTGTCTTGGGGTGGGGCTCAGATGTCCAGCACCAGCTTGGGGCTCTTGGCGCGGGAGCAGCACAGCAGGATCTGGTCGTTATCGGCCTTCTCATCGTCGGTGAGGAAGACGTCCCGGTGGTCCGGCTCGCCCTCCAGCACCGTGCACAGGCAGGTGCCGCACACGCCCTGCTCGCAGGACACGGTGACCTTGATGCCCACCGTGGCGAGGGCGTCGACGATGCTCTGGCCGTCGGCCACCTGAACCGTCTTGCCGCTCTTCTTGGCGACCACCTCGAAGGCGGCGCCGGCGGTGTCGGTGGTGGCCTGGAAATACTCCTTGTGGATCTGCGCCTCGGGCACGCCGAGCCGCTTGGCCTCGCCGATCACCCACTCCATGAAGCCCGACGGGCCGCAGGTGTAGACGTGGGTGCCGGCCTTCGGCCCGCCCAGCACGGTGGCGAGGTCGAGGCGCTGCTCGGGCGCTTCGTCGTCGAAGTGCAGGTGCACCCGGTCGGCGAAGGGGCTGGCGGCGAGTTCGTCGATGAAGGCGGTGGCGCTGCGGCTGCGGCCACAGTAGTGCAGCTCGAAATCCTTGCCGGCGCCGAACAGCGCCCAGGCCATCGCGATCATCGGCGTAACACCGATGCCGCCGCCCAGCAGCACCGTGTGGCGGGCGTCCATGGTGAGCGGGAAGTGGTTGCGCGGCAGGCCGATGCGCAGCGTCGTGCCTTCGTGCAGCTCTGCGTGGGCGGCCACCGAGCCGCCGCGGGAGGCCGGATCGCGCAGGATGCCGAGGCGGTAGGTGCCGCGCTCGGCCGGGCTGCCGGCCAGGGAATACTGGCGCACCAGCCCGTCGGCGAGGTGCACATCCACGTGGGCGCCGGCCTCGAAGGGCGGCAGCGCGCGCCCGTCGGCACTGGCCAGATCGAGCACCAGCACGCCATTGCCTTGTTCCTGGCGGCGTTGCACGACGACGGTGAGGGTTTCTTCGGACATGATCTCTGCCTGCGTTCTTCGGGGTTGGGGTGGTGGGGCGATCAGCGCATGAAGATGCCGCCGTTCACATCCCAGGTGGCGCCGGTGGTGAAGTCGGCGTCCGGGGAGGCGAGGGTGACGATCAGGTCGGCGACGAACCTGGGGTTGCCCAGGCGCTTTACCGGGATCATCTCGTTGATGAGCTTTTCCAGGCGCTCCGGCGGCACCGCGGCGCGTACCGAGGGCAGCTCCATCGGGCCGGGGGCGACGGCGTTCACCGTGACGCCGGTGGCCGCGAGCTCCCGGGCGAAGATCTTGGTCAGCGTGAGGATCGCGCCCTTCGACGAGGCGTAGTGGGCACCCGACGCGGTGCCGCCGTTCTGCCCGGCGAGCGACGCCAGGTTGATGATCCGCCCGTAGCCGGCCTTCGCCATGTGGGCGCCGAACACCTGGCAGCCGAACAGCGTGCCGCGCAGGTTCACCGCGATCACCTCGTCGAACTCTTCCGGGGTGATCTGCATGACCGGCGTGGTGGGTGTCATCGCGGCGTTGTTCACCGCCACCTGCAGGCCGCCCCAGCGGTCGAGCGTGGCGGCGAGGGCGGCCTCGAAGTCGCCCTTGTGCTTCACGTCGAGCTTGAGGGGCAGGACGTCGGCGCCACCGCCGAGGCTGGCGGCGGCCTCGGCAGCAAGGGCATCGGTGCGGTCGGTGACGGCCACCCGGAAACCGGCGGCCAGCAGCTGCCCGGCGATGATGTGGCCGAGGCCCTGGGCGGCCCCGGTGACCAGTGCGACCTGCGACATGGCCGGCGCTCCTTACAGGATGTAGCCGATGCCCTGGAGGGTATCGGTGGAGTTGATGAGGCGGATGATCTTGCGGCGGATCAGGAAGCTGCCCGCGGTGCGCACCAGCTCGAAGGTGACGTCGGCGCTGTAGTGCTTCTGCACGTCCTTGCGGAACTCGCGCAGGTTCTGGGCGCAGCGCACGGTGACCACTTCGCCGTCGTCGGCCAGCACCCGGAAGCGCGACACCGAGCGGATCGTGCGCGGCACCGGCGAGGTGCTGATGGATTCGCCGCTGCCCAGCCGGGCCACGCGCTTGGCGCGCATCGCGGCGTTGTCGCAGGCGTAGTTGAGGGTGTTCTCGAAGTCGGTTTCATCCGGGTTGATCGGCACGATGTAGAGGCCGTCGTTGGTCCAGGATTCGAGCCACTGGGGGTATTCGCCGTGGTCGAGCATGTCGGCTTCCTGCCACAGGAAGGCGGCCACTTGGGTGATGAGTGCGGTGTTCATGGGTGTCGTCTCCGGGTCAGGCGGTCATCAGTTTTTTCCACTGCTGGTAGGCGGCGCGCATGCCGGTCTCGGCGCTCACGTCGCTCACCTTGCCGTCGGCGGTCGGCTTCTCGCCGGCGAGGCCGCGGTTGAGCATGATCCACAGGTCCTTGCCGGCGCTGGCGCCCTTCTGGACGCGCTCCCAGGCTTCGGAATCGTCCGGCGTGCCGAAGCCCATCGGGCCCTGGAAGTGCTCGTGCATGCGCAGGCGGGCCTGGTTGGCGACGGCCGGGCCGCCGTCCATGGTGATCACCGCGTGGTGGATCTCGGTCTCGGTCACCGAGATCGGCTGCAGCACGCGGAAGAAGGCCATCGAGCAGGCGATGTTGGGGAAGATGTTGAGGTTGAAGCCCGAGCCACCCACGGCGCGCACGATGCGGCGCACTTCCAGATCCTCGTAACCCTCGTCGCGGAGCGCCTGGGCCAGCTCGGCGAAGCGTTCGGGGATCGGGGCGTCGAGGTTGGCTTCCAGGTCGATCAGCTGGGGAATCATCACCATCACGCTGTGGCCGTTGCCGAGTTCCTCCACGTAGCCGGGGCCGCCGACGAAGTCGAGCATCTCGACGGTCTGCTGATCCACCGACGACAGGAAGGATTTATGCACCAGCGGGAAGTGATAGGCGTCGGTGGTGTTCTCGAGCTGGATTTTCCAGTTGCCGGGGAAGCGGAAGCGGTGCTCGCCAGCCACCTTGATGGGGAAGCCGCCGCCCTGCTTCATGAAGAGGTCCATCCACTTTTTGGCGGGGCCGAGGTAATCCACCAGCGGCTCTATGTCGTCCTTGAAGGTGGCGAAGAGCATCCCGGCGTATTCCTCGACGCGCAGGCTCACGAGGCCCAGTTCGCCCTTTTCGAGCTGGTCGGCGTAGCTCTCGGGGTGCGGCACGCCGCGGAGCGCCCCGTCCAGCGAGTAGCTCCAGCCGTGGTAGGGGCACACGAAGCTGTTGGTCTTGCCCTTCTTGCCTTCGCACACGGTGGCGGCGCGGTGGCGGCAGCGGTTGAGGAGCACATGCACCTTCTGCTTGCGGTCGCGCACCACGATCACCGGCTGACGGCCGATGTAGGTGTTCTTGTAGCTGCCGGCCTCGGGCACTTCGCTGGTGTGGGCAACCCACACCCAGGTGCTGGCGAAGATCTTGTCCATCTCGGTCTCGAAGATGGCCGGGTCGGTGTAGAGAGAGGTGTGCACCCGGTCGGCCTGGACCCGGTCGGCGAGGGTGAGCGCCTGGTCGGCGGTGTCGTGCTTGCTCGTCATGGTTGATTCCTTTGGCTTGGTCTGCGTGTTCTCGAATGGGGTCAGGGCTCAGTCCGGCACGGGCAGCGGGTCGGCCTTGTTCCAGGCGTCCACCGGCCGGCTGAAGAGGTTTTCGGTGCGGAAGTGGGCCATCCGCCAGACGCCCGCCTTGCCGCGCCGGAAATCGACGGTGAGCCGCGCCGCGTTGAGGTGCGAGGCGCCGGTGGCGAAGGTGGAGGTCTGGAGCATCACCCAGCTGCCGGTGGCGGTGTCGCTGCCGGTCACGTCGATGAGCTCGGAGGTGAGGAAATGGACGTTGATGGCGAAGTGGGCGGGCTCGGTCATGTACTTCGCGAACATCGCCCGGATCACCTTGCGGCCCTCGATGCGCCCGAAGCTCGCCGCGTACTTCTCGCCGATGCCTTCCCACACCGCGTCGCGGGTGAACAGCCCGGCGAGCTCGTCCAGCGGGCTGGCGGCATCGAGCGCGTCGCACAGCACCATGTAGCGGTTCATGCAGGCGCGCACGGCGTGTTCGGCCTCGAAGCGGGCGAGCCGGGCTTCGAGCTGGCGGCGGGGTTGGGCGGAGGCGGGCATGGTTGGCTTTCGGTCGGCGATCAGTCGGGACTCAGTCGGGGATCACCAGCTCGCGGCCGATGCGGGCCTCGACGCGCATGTACTTCCACAGCTTGTAGGTGCCGTCGCCCACCGGGGTGACGCGGAACAGGTTGCAGGCGGCGGTGACGGTGTCGTAGTCGGGCACGTCGGCGAGCACATAGGTCGTCCAGGGGAAGGCCACCGACGGGCCGACCATGATCCGGTCGTCGTCCATGTTGCCGAGCACGCGCACGCCGGGCAGGCGGGCGATGCCCTGCATCATCGAGACGAAGGCGCCCCAGACGTCCTTCATCTCGTCGGCGGTGCCGTCCATGAAGTTCTGGTTCACGCCCATGCAGAACAGCACGCGCAGCGGGGTCTTGTCGCTCATCGTTTTTATCTCCGTGGGGTTGGCGGGTTCAGAGGTAGCCGGGCAGGGGCTTGAGGCCGAACAGCATCGCGCCGGCGTTCTGGTAGGTGATGTCGCCCATGAAGGCGTGCTGGGTGATCATCTGCACGTCGCGCACCTGGGCGGCGAGGGGGCAGGATTCATACACGCCGGTGCCGCCCGAGACCATCTGGGCACGGCGCGTCACGTCGGCGCTGACGCGGGAGGCGTGGGTGGTGGACAGGCGCAGCATGCTCACCAGGTGATCGCTGGGCTTGTCGCCCTTCAGCAGCACCTGCCACACGTCGTCGATGGCCTGGTAGAACCACGCGCGGGCGGCGCGCAGCTCGGCTTCGATCTTGGCGATCTCCAGCTGCACATAGACGCGCTCGCCCAGGTTGGGCGCGCCGGTGACGGACGCCCGGCCGGCGGCCATGCCCAGCACTTCGTCGATGGCCGCCCGGGCGATGCCGAGGCCGACGACGGTGAGCACCTGGGCGGCGAAGGAGAGGGTCGGGTAGCGGTACAGCGGGGTGTCGAGGGACGAGGCGCCGCCGCGGACGAAAGTCCATTCGGGCGGGACGATCACGTCCTTCACCACGATGTCGTGGCTGCCGGTGCCGAGCAGGCCCATCACGTCCCAGTTGGGCTCGATCGTCACCTGGTCGCGGGGCATCACCGCCATGCGCGGCAGGCCGGAGTTGTCGCCATTTTTGGGCAGGATGCCGGCGCCGATCACCTCGGCGCCCATGCTGCCGCTGCCCCAGCTCCAGCGGCCATTCACGCGGTAGCCGCCTTCGACCAGCTCGGCCGGCTGCGGCGGGAAGATGCCGCCGGCAAACACCACGTCCGGGCCTTTGGCGTAGAGCTTGGTGAGGGTCTCGACGGGCAGCGCGGCCAGATAGACGCCGCCGATCCCGAAGCTCGCCACCCAGCCGGCCGAGCCGTCGGCGCGGGCGATGGTCTCGACCAGCTCGCAGAACTCGGCGGGCGATTTCTCGTCGCCGCCGAAGCGCTTGGCCACCAGCGCGCGATACACGCCGACCGCCTTGAAGCGCTCGATGATGTCCGGCGAGATGTATTTCTGGGCTTCGAATTCCTTGCGGCGCTGGCGGATGTCGCGCAGCAGCGCGTCCATTCCGGCGACCTCCGGCGCTACGTCGGCGCCAGCCCTTGGTTCCTGCAAATTAGCCAACATCGGTGTCTCCAGTCCAGGTTAGGGTCGATTGATGTGACGGGCGAAATGGGCGGCGACGGCGCACAGGCGTTCGTCGTCGTGCATGGCTGCCACCAGCTGCAGGCTCACGGGGTAGCCGTCGATGGCGGGCAGCGGAATGGCGATGGCCGGGTGGCCGGAAAGGTTGAAGGGGCGCACCAGCGAGGTCATCGCGACGAGCTTGCTGGTGTCGGCGGCGTCCTCGAGGCGCGGCGGGGCGTCGGCCATGGTCGGCAGGGCGAGGATGGGGAAATCCAGCAGGGCGGCGTCCACCTGGGCGGCGAAGCGTTCGCGCACGAGGTTGGCGGCGGCCACGTCGTCCGGCGTGGTGAGGGACGCGGCCTGCAGGCGGCGGGCCATGTCCTCGCCCACCAGCCCGGTGCCCACCAACTCGCCACAGGCGGCCCAGGTTTCGGCGTTGATGACGGTGAGGCCGGCGGCGTAGGCGGCGCCGAAGTCGGGCAGCGTCACGTTGCCGGCGGGCAGGCTGCTTGCAGCCACCGCAGCGGCGACGGCGTCGAGGATCGGCGGGGTGGCGCTCACGTCCACCAGGCCGATGCGCACGCCGGCGATGTCGGGCAGCGGGCCGAAGCTCGGGTCGATGGCGCGCATCACGGCGATGAGGCTGTCCATGTCGCGGGCGAAGGGGCCGACGCAGTCGAGGCTGGTGTGGGCGGGCATCACGCCCCGGCGGCTGACCCGGCCGAAGCTGGGCTTGAGGCCGAACACGCCGCAGCAGGCGGCGGGGATGCGGATCGAGCCGCCGGTGTCGGTGCCGAGCGCCACATCGACGCTGCCCTCGGCCACCGCCACCGCCGAGCCGCTCGACGAGCCGCCGGGCACGTAGGCCGGAAATTGCGGGTTGGTCGGGGTGCCGGTCCAGCGGTTGATGCCGGTGGTGCCGAAGGCGAGTTCGTGCAGGTTGGTCTTGCCGGCGAGGTGGTAGCCGGCGGCCAGCAGGCCCTCGACCACGTCGGCGTTGGTGCGGGCGGCGGCGACGGATTCGAGGGCCCGGCAGCCGGCGCGGGTGCGCACGCCGGCCACGTCGATGGTGTCCTTGATGCCGACCCGCGGGCCGTTGCCACCGATGTCGAGGGGCTCGACGAAAACGCTCATTGATCCGTCTCCTGGTGAGGTGGCTGGTGCAGCGGCTGGCCTGTCCGGGCTGGAAGGAAAGCTGCTGAAGTTGGTTCAAATGTAGATTTCAATACTTGCAAAGTCAACTGATTGTTCACGCGATAAATGGAATGAAAAATCAGCCGCGGCGGCACGTGGAGGCGAAGGTTTCGGCGGGGGAGGGCTGGCGGTGGCGGTAGAGCGGCGATTTGTTCAGCTACAGCAACAATCGATGCCGGATTGTTGCTGTGGATGGACGAGCCCCGGATGGCGCGTCAGAACGCGCCCATTGCAAGCCCGGCGGCGAAGGCGGCGCCCAGCTCGGTGCCTTTGTCCAGTTCGGCCTGGGGCACGGTTTTCGGGGCGAGGATGGCCTCGGTGGTCTGGGCGTGGGTGCACACGATGAGCGGCGGGGCGATCTCCCGCAGGCGCCAGCCGGTGGCGATGCGGGCGATCTGACGTACGGCGTTGCTGCCGTCGTTGCCGGCGCACACCACGGTGGCGTAGGGCCGGCCGTTGATGTGGTCGAGGGCGCCGTAGTAGCTGCGGTCGAAGAAATCCTTCATCAGCCCGGCGATGGCGGCGAGGTTCTCGGGGCAGGCGAACACGTAGCCGTCGGCGGCGAGCAGGTCGTCGGGGCCGGCGTCGCGGGCGGCGAGAAGGCGCACGGTGACGTCCGGCTCGTCGGCGGCGCCCCGGGCCACGGCGCGGATCATCTGCTCGGTGGCGCCGGTGGTGGATTGATAGACGAGGAGGAGGGTCTTGGCGGTGTCCATGCCTTCACCCTAGCACGCCGGCGGCGGCGTGCACGGCCCGGCGTCGGGTGGCGGGCTTTCGTGCCTGTCACATTGGCTTGGCCGGGCTGTCAATCTGGCAGGCGGCCCGTTCGAGGCGGGCTGCGGCTTCAGGAAAAACATCAACAAAACAAAGGTGTGTCTTCTCCTGCCAGGCAGGCACGCAACCTGCTCAGTGAGTGGCAAGGAGGAATCATCGATGAGCCAAAGGATGAAGGCACTGGGGCTGGCGCTGCTGCTGCAGATCCCCGCACAGGGGATGGCCGAGGGCTTTGTGGCTGGCCTGCAACCTGATCGGCGGCCCGCGTCGGCGCCAACCGTCGCCGCAACGCCGGTGGATGAGTCGCTCAAGGTGCAACGGCTGCAGGGCATCGACAAGCCCTGGCCGGGCAACCTGGAGACGATCGCCGCCCAGGGCAACTGGTATTCCCCGATGTTCCGGCCCGGGATGCTCGGGCCCTACGACCTGCGAGGCCTGCACGTTCGCTAGCCGCGCATGAATCCTCGTGGCGGCCGATGCGTTCGCGCTGGCCGCAACGAAATCTCCGGGTGGCCTTCCGTGGGAAGGGCGCCCGGCTTCAACCAGCAAGTCTGTCAATCAAGGAGAAACTCTATGAAGTCTTTCGGCAAGCTCGTCAGCTGTTCCGCCATCGCTCTGGCTCTCTGTGCGGCACTGCCCGCGGCCGCCAAGGATGACCAGAAGGGTATGTCCGGCATGAGTGGCATGCAGGGCCAGAAGGGCATGAGCGGCATGTCCGGCATGGAAGGTCAGAAGGGCATGGCCGGCATGTCGGGCATGGAAGGTCAGAAGGGTATGTCTGGCATGTCCGGCATGGAAGGCCAGAAGGGTATGGCCGGCATGTCCGGCATGGAAGGCCAGAAGGGTATGGCTGGCATGTCCGGCATGCAGGGCCAGAAGGGTATGGCCGGCATGAGCGGCATGCAGGGTCAGAAGGGCATGAGCGGCATGTCGGGCATGTCCGGCAACAAGGCCAAGAAGGCGCACAAGGCCAAGCAGCAAGGCATGAGCGGCATGTCCGGTATGTCCGGCATGTCGGGTATGGAAGGCAAGTAAGGCTTTCCTTGCGGCCCCGCAAGGGGCCGCCTTTTTACTGGCCTGTCCGGCCGGTCTGGCATGAGCCGAGAGGTTGTCATGGTGGTCATTCCAAGAAAACTACGTGTCCACGCAGCACTCCTGTTGTCCCTGGTGTTTGGTGCGGCGCTGTCCGATGCGCATGCAGCCGACCCGAAATCCACTCCCACTCCCGATTACCAGCGCGCCCGCTACAGCGCCCTGCACTTCAAGCCCGCGATCAGCAAGGCGACCGACGCCGACTGCCTCGCCTGTCACGCCGAGGTGCTCAAGCCTTCCGTGCGCGAGACCTCGCCTGCCGGCGTCCGGGCTGCCGACGCGAAAGCCTGGTACCAGCGCACCAGCACCTACAGCGGCACCCAGGACACCTTCCACCGGCGCCATCTGACCAGCGATTTCGCCAAGTCGGTGATGGCGCTGAGCTGTACCACCTGCCATGAAGGCCATGACCCTCGCGACGAGCATCCGCTGAGTTCGGTCACGTCCCAGCGCGACGGGGGCTTCCGCCTGCGCAAGAGCGTGGTGCCCGAGACCACCTGCCTCAAGTGCCATGGCCAGATGAACACCGCCGTGATGGGCCTGCCCGGCCCGTGGCGCGAAACCCGCGAGATGTTCCAGAACGACTGCCTCACCTGCCACGCGGCGATCCGCACGACCCGCCATCAGGTGAGCTACCTCAAGCCGGACGCCATCGAAGCGGCCGGCAAGGGCAACGGCGACGTGTGCTACGGCTGCCACGGCGGCCGCGCCTGGTATCGCATCACCTACCCCTACCCACGCCACGCCTGGCCGGGGATGGCGGAGGAGACACCTGACTGGGCCAAGGGTCGTCCGACCCAATCCGAAGCCCGCTTCCAGATCGGCACGACGGCACAAGGACAAGAAAAATGAAGATCGACTTCGATGGCGGCACGCCTGCCGCGCCGGCTGAACCCGGGCGACGGGACTTCCTCAAGGTGATGGGCGTGGGCGCCGGCCTTGCCGGGCTGGGTGGCCTGGTGGTGGCGCCGAAGGAGGCCTCGGCCTTCGCCTACGAACCGTATTACACCGACGACCAGCTCACCACGGTGGTCACCTCCTGCGCCCACAACTGCGGCTCGCGCCACATGCTGGTGGCCCACAAGAAGGGCGACGTGATCGTGCGCCTGTCGTCCGACGACGGCCGCTACCAGAAGGGCGGATTCTTCGGCAAGGACACCACCGACGAGCCCCAGCTGCGGGCCTGTCTGCGCGGGCGCAGCTACCGCTCGCGGCTTTATTCGCCGGAGCGCCTGCTCTACCCGATGATGCGGGTCGGCAAGCGCGGCGAGGGCAAGTTCAAGCGCGTGTCGTGGGATGAGGCGCTGGATTTCGTCGCCCAGAAGATGGTCGAGCTGAAGAAGACCTACGGCCCCACCGCGATCCTCGACCAGAGCTATGCCGGCGCGTCTTACGGCGTGCTCCACAAGTCGGACCAGATCGAAGGCCTGCTCGGGCGTTTTCTGGGGATGTTCGGCTGCCGCACCAACAGCTGGAGCGTGCCCAGCTACCAGGGCACCACCTTCTCCAGCCGCATCACCTTCGGCACCATCGAGGACGGCAATGAGGACGACGCCTACGCCCACAGCAAGCTCATCATCATGTGGGGCTGGAACCCGGCCTACACCTTCCACGGCGGCAACACCTTCTACTACATGCGGATGGCCAAGCAGCGCGGCTGCAAGTTCGTGCTGGTGGACCCGCAATACACGGATTCGGCCGCCGCCTACGACGCCTGGTGGATTCCCATCCGCCCCAACACCGACGCGGCGATGCTGGCCGGCATGGCCCACGTGATCTTCAGCGAGAACCTACACGACCAGAAGTTCATCGACCGCTTCGTGCTCGGCATGGACAAGGGCACCATGCCCGCCGACTACCAGGACGCCGAGAGCTTCAAGGATTACATCATGGGCACCCGCGATGGCACGCCCAAGACGGCCGAATGGGCCGAGGCAATCTGCGGCGTTTCGGCGGACGACATCCGCAAGCTCGCGCGCCTCTACGCCACCACCAAGCCGGCGGCGCTCAAGGCGTCGTGGGCGCCCGGCCGCGCCGCCTACGGCGAGCAGTACAACCGGATGGCCGCCGCGGTGCAGGCCATGACCGGCAACATCGGCAAGCTCGGCGGCTGCGCCGAAGGCGTGGGCAAGGCCTGGCATTCTGAATCGGTGGCCTACCCCTACGACGAATTCGCCAACGTGTGGTTTGCGTCGATCAAGTCGGATCGCTGGGCCCACTGCGTGCTCAACTACCCCACCCTCCGGCGCGAGGAAGTCGGCCTGTGGCCGCGGGAAGACGAGACCGACGGCCAGATCCCCAACATCCGCGGCATTTTCTGGCAGGGCTCGGACTGGTTCAACCAGCTCACCAACATCAACAAGGAAATCCAGGCCATCGAGAAGCTGGATCTGGTGGTGTGCCTGGATTCGACCATCACCCCGTCGGGCATCTGGGCCGACGTTCTGCTGCCGGTGGCCACCCACTTCGAGCGGCATGACGTGGCGCTGCCCTGGTACAAGGGCCATTACTACATCCACCGCCCGAAGGTGATCCAGCCCCTGGGCGAATCGCGCTCCGACTTCCAGATCTTCACCGAGCTCGCCTACCGCCTCGAGGCCCTCGACCCGACGGTGAAGGACTTCGGCAAGCGCTACAACCCCCGCGCCACCCGCGACTACTTCCACAACCCCGACCCGGTGGACGAGGCCTATCTGGCCGCCTGGTGGAACGGCAAGGTGCGCCCCCATCAGGGCGTGACGATGAGCTGGGACGAGTTCAAGCGGCACGGGGTGTACAAGTTCACCTTCAAGCGTCCGCTGGTGGCCTTCCGCGACCAGATCGTGAAGGGCGAGCCCTTCGAGACCGGCTCCGGCAAGATCGAGATCTTCTCGCCGTATCTGGCCGGCATTGACGACTGGACCAAGACCCAGTACGGCTACCCGATCCCCGCCATCCCCAAGTGGATCGAGCCCTTCGAATCCCTCAACAGCCCGAAGACGCAGGACTACCCCTTCCACCTCATCAGCCCCCATCCGCGCTGGCGGACCCACTCGATCTTCCACAACATCCCGTGGCTGCGCGAGACCTACGACCAGGAGCTGACCATCAACGCCGCCGACGCCCGGCGCCTCGGCATCCAGACCGGCGACACCGTCGAGGTGTGGAACGGCCGCGGCAAGTGCGTGGTGCCGGCCTACGTCACCGAGCGCTGCCTGCCCGGCGTGGTGGTGCTGTTCGAAGGCGCGTGGATGGATCTGGACGAGCAGGGCGTGGATCGGGCCGGCAACCCGGATTTCCTGACCCTCGACGAACCCAGCCCGGCTGGTGCCTTCGCCTACAACACCGCCCTCGTCAACGTGCAGAAGACGGACCTCGCCCACCGCCCTGGCTGGGACCAGCTCGCCACCGCACGCTCCAGCGTGTTCCGGCGCGACTACTGACGCCCGGCCCCAGGAGAGAACCACCATGGCTGACAAGAAGACCATCCGCAAGCTGGGCGCCGAGGCCCGCGCCGAAGTGCCCGCCGCCCAGGCCCGTCGCGACGCCGCCACCTACGAGCCGGTCAAGCCGGCGAAGCAGCTCGGCTTCATCCACAACAACATGGACTGCATCGGCTGCCGCGCCTGCGAGATCGCCTGCAAGGACAAGAACGGCCTCGCCCCCGGGCCGCGCTTCCGCCGCGTGATGTACGTCGAGGGCGGGCAGTTTCCCGAGGTGTTCGCCTACAAGGTGAACATGTCGTGCAACCACTGCGCCGAACCCGCCTGCCTGCCCACCTGCCCGACCGGCGCCATCTGGAAGCGCGCCGACAACGGCATCGTCGACATCGACTCCACCCTGTGCATCGGCTGCCGCCGCTGCGAGGCCGCCTGCCCCTACGGCGCGCCCCAGTTCGACCCGATCGACAACCTCGTCAAGAAGTGCAACATGTGCGTGGACGAGATCGACGCCGGTCGCAAACCCTACTGCGTGATGGCCTGCATGATGCGTGTGCTCGACGTGGGCCCCATCGACCAGCTGCGCGCTGGCACCTATCCCACCAAGGCGATGGCCAAGGGCGAGCAGCCGGTGCGGCAGGTGCAGCACATGACCAGCCCCGAGCTGACCAATCCCTCCATCGTGTTCATCGCGCATCCCAAGGGGAGGGTTGAGTGATGGGTGACGCCGTATTCCGCACTCCGATGGGCGCGCGCATGAGCCTGCGCGCCGCCGCCGAGGATCTGGCTGCGCTGGCCTGGCTCCACGAAGCCGAGCGCGACGTGGACACCCTGATCCGGCTGCACTCCGCCGGCTTTCCCGACGGGCTCACCCTGGCCGGTCCCGAGGCCCAGCCCCGGGTGGCGATGGGCGACGCCCTCAGGGTGATCGGCCGCGTGCCCGAGCACGACCGCCCGTCGCTGGCCGACGACCTCGCCGCCGACTACGCCGGCATCTATCTCACCCACGCCCTGCGCGCCTCGCCCTGCGAGTCGGTCTGGCGCGACGAGGAGAAGCTGATGATGCAGGGCCCGGCCTTTGCGGTGCGCGAGCGCTACCGGGCCCACGGGCTGATGGCGGTCGACTGGCGGCGCACGGCCGACGACCACGTCTCCAACGAGCTGGCCTTCCTTTCGTACCTGCTGTCCCGCGGGGAGGGGCTGGAGGCCCGCCGCTTCATCGAGGAACACCTGCTGCAGTGGCTCCCGGATTTTGCAGAACGGGTAACGGCCCGCGCCTCCACCCGCTTCTACGCCGCACTCGCCTCGCTCACGCTGCATGTCATCGAGAACCTGCACCGGCAGCTCCGGGCCATCCACTGACGTGAGGCGGCGGCAAAGGTCCTCGTGCGTCTTGCCGGACATCCCCTGGGGATGCCCGGCTTTTTTGCCTCGGCGATGCTGACCGTCGACGAGACCCGCTGCGTTCACCGGCTCGCGGCCGTGGCGCGCTGCCGCGCCTGCGTGGACGCCTGCCCCACTGGCGCCTGGGCGATGCAGCCGGACGGGCTCGATTTCGATCCGGCCCGCTGCGACGGCTGCGGCCTGTGCGTGCCGGCCTGTCCGCCGGGGGCGCTGGCGCTCGCCGCGCCGCCCGCCCTGCCGCTGTCGGGCGACACCCTCAGCCTGGCCTGCGAGCACGCCCCGCTGGCGGCCGGGCCGCTCACCCGCGTGCCCTGCCTGCATGCCATCTCCGAAGCGCGGCTGCTTGCCCTGTACCTGGCCGGGCTGCGCCGGCTGGGGGTGGTGAGCGGCACCTGCGCCACCTGCCCGCGGGGCCGTGTCATGCCACTTGTGGAGCGGCTCGACGCCTTGAACGACGCGCTGCGGGCGGCTGGTGCGCCAGCAATCGAGCTGCTGCCGATGGCGATGCCCGGCAAAGCCGCGCCCTCCCGGCGGCGCGGCTTCTTCGGCCTGCTGCGCCCGGCAGCCCGCACGGCCGGCCCCGATACCCGTCCGGCGGCGCTCCGGCTGCTGGCATCCATCGGCAGAAGTGGTGGCCTGTGGGCGGTGAGCCTGGACGTCGCCCGCTGCACGGGCTGCGCGGTGTGCGCCCGGCTGTGCCCCGAGGGCGCCATCGACTGGCTGGAAGCGGGCGCGGAGGCCGGGCTGCGCCTGCGCATGGAGCGCTGTACCGGCTGCAATCTGTGCGTCGACGCCTGCGACCAGGGCGCCCTCCGGCCTGGGCGGGCCGCTGGCGGGGTGGTCGTCGCCTTCTTTCATGACACCACCTGTAGCCGCTGCTCCGCCACCTTCCGCCATCCCGCCGGCCATCGGGCGCCGCCCCTGTGCCCGGTCTGCCGGACAGGCGCCCGGCGCCCGGACAGGCTGGTGGTAGACTGAAAATTACCGCGGACTTCCCCTGACGAATGAATCTGCTATCGCGACTGTGGTTTGCCACGCCCCTCGCGCGACGCCTGATGCTGGTCCTGATGCTGGCCCTGCTGTGCGCCTCGGGCATGCTCGTCGGGGGCGCCCTGTGGATTTCGGGCACGGCCCTGCAGGTGGAGCACGAAAGCTCCGCCCGCCGCCTTGCCGGCCTGTTTGAAGCCAGCCTGCAGTCGGCCATGCTGCGGCGTGATCTGTCGGGGTTGGCCGAGATCCTTGTCCAGTTGGGCGGCCTGCCCGGCGTGCAGTTTGCGGCACTGCTCAATCCGGCTGGCGAGGTGCGCTTCGCCTCCCGCGACGCCGATCAGGGCAGTCTCCACCCGGAATGGGTGCGCGATCTGTGCCTCACCGCGGGCTGCATGGTGTCGCCGCCGCGGCTGGACACCCTGGATGCCGGCAAGGCCGGCCTGCTGCGCATTGCCTACCCGATCCGCAACCAGCCGCGTTGCGGCGGCTGCCACGGCGCCGTCGACACCCATCCGGTCAATGGCGTGCTGGTGGTCGAGTTCGTGCCGCCCTCCGAAGGCAGCGGCGCGGCCCAGTTGCAGCGTCTGCTGCCCCTGGGGCTGGCGGCCCTGTGCCTGCTGGCCTTGGCCATCTGGTGGGTGGTGCGGCGGGAGGTGCTGACGCCGGTGGGCACGCTCGCCGGCGTGGCCGGGCGGCTCGCCGATGGCGATCTCTCGGCGCGGGTCGGCAGCCTCTCTGGCGGCGAACTGGGCCGCCTGGGCGACGAAGTGGACGCGATGACCCGACGCCTCGGCGAGATGCTCGACCAGGCCGGCCAGCAGGGCGCCTTCCTGCAGGGGCTGGTGGATGCGGCGCCCGACCCGATGGTGGTGATCGGCGACGACTACCGCATCGTGCTCGCCAACCGGGCCTATTCCGAGCTCGTCCAGCTGCCCCTCGAGGCGATCCGCGGCGAGCGGTGTCACCGCATCGGCCGCCAGCTGGACGAACCCTGTCCGGTCACGCTGGTCACCTGTCCGCTGGCCGAGCTGCGCGCCCGGCCGGACGCCCTGCGCACCGTGATGAGCTTCAAACGGCCCGACGGCAGCTCGGTGAGCGTCGAGATCCACGCCGCCCCCCTGGTGGGGCCGGACGGGCGCCGGCTGGTGGTCGAGGCGATCCGCTCCCTCGACGATCAGGTGCGCTTCTCCCAGGAGCAGCGGCTGTCGGCGGTGGGCCTGCTGGCCAACGGCGTGGCCCACGAGATCCACAATCCGCTGGCGTCGATCCGCCTGGCGCTGCAGTCCAGCCTGCGCGGGCTGCGGGATGGCTCGATGGATGCCGCCGAAGTCACCGAATACCTCGAGCTGGTGGACGCCGAGATCGACCGCTGCGTGCTCATCACCCAGCGCCTGATGACCCTCAGCCACCCGCCCGGGCCAACCCGCCCGGTGCTCGTCGGGGCCGCCATTGACGACATGGTGGCGCTGCTCGCCGAGGAGGCCCGCAGCGCCCGGGTGAAGGTGAATCTCGATCTCCAGCCCGCCGACGCCCGGGTGCGCGGCGACGAGGCGGAGATGCGCCAGGTGGCCCTCAACCTGTTTCAGAACGCCTTTCACGCCATGCCCGACGGCGGCACGCTCGACATCCGCCTGCGCCGCGAGGATGACTTCCATCACCTCACGGTGCGGGACAGCGGGGTCGGCATTCCGGTCGAGGAGCAACCCCTGATCTTCATGCCCTTCTTCAGCCGCCGGGCAGATGGCCGCCGCGGCTCCGGCCTCGGCCTCGCCATCTGCAAGGCCATCCTCGAACGCCACGGCGGGCGGATCAGCGTCGAGAGCCAGGCGGGGCAGGGCAGCACCTTCCATGTCTTCCTGGCCTGTGCCGACGGAGAAAACCCATGAACGCACCGGTCGCCCATTCGATCCTGGTGATCGAGGACGACGCGGTGCTCAACCGCCTGCTCCTCAAGACCCTCGCCCGCAGCGGCTTCGACATGCACAGCGCCCAGACCTGGGCCGAGGCCCGGGCGCGCATCGACGAGGTGGCGCCGGATCTGGTGCTGCTCGACATGAACCTGCCCGACGCGCGGGATTTCGGGCCCCTCACCGACATCGCCCAGACCCGCCCGGTCATCATGCTCACCGCCTACGGCTCGATCAATCAGGCCGTCGAGGCGATGCGCCTGGGGGCGGTGGATTACCTGGTCAAGCCGGTCAACCTGGCCGAGCTCGAGCTGGTCATCCAGCGGGCGCTCGAGGGCTCCAGGCTGCGCGCCGGTGACGCCCTCAAGGCCGCCATGCGGGGCCTGGTGGACGACCCGATGGTGGGCGGCAGCGAACCCATGTGCCAGGTGCGCAGCCTCATCGAGGCGGTGGCCGACGACGACGTGACGGTGCTGGTGCGCGGCGAAAGCGGCGCCGGCAAGGAGCTGGTGGCCCGCGCGGTGCACGACGCCGGCCAGCGGCGCGACGGGCACTTTGTGGCGGTGGATTGCTGCACCCTGCAGGAAACCCTCTTCGAGACCGAACTCTTCGGCCACGAGCGCGGCGCCTTCACCGGGGCCGACCGGCGCAAGCCCGGCCTCATCGAAGCCGCCACCGAGGGCACCCTGTTCCTCGACGAGATCGGCGAGATCGGCCCGTCGATCCAGGCCAAGCTGCTGCGCGTCCTCGAGACCGGGCGTTTCCGGCGGGTCGGCGCCACCACCGACCTGCGCGCCAACGCCCGGGTGGTTGTCGCCACCAACCGCGACCTCGCCCAGATGGTGCGCGAAGGCCGCTTCCGGGCCGACCTTTATTACCGCCTGTCGGCCTTCGAGATCACTGTCCCGCCGCTGCGCGACCGGCGCGACGACATCCCCCGGCTGGTGGATCACTTTGCCCGCGCCCGGGCCCGCAACGGCCGTCAGGTCGAGTTCTCCGACGAGGCCCTGGCGCGCCTCCTCAGCTACGACTGGCCGGGCAATGTGCGCGAGCTGCGCAACGTGGTCGAGCGGGCGCTGATCCTCGCCAGCCGCACCGGCCTCGTCGGCCCCGAACACCTGCCGCCCCTGCGCGATCCGGGCTTCGACGTCGCGCCTGCGGCCAGCGGCCCGGTGACCATCCATGGCGAACCCACCCTCGACGAGATCGAGCGCCACTATCTGGCCGAGCTGCTGGACCGCCACCAGGGCAACCGGCGCCGGGTGGCCGAGGCGATGGGCGTCTCGGAGCGCACCGCCTACCGGATGCTCGAACGCCACGGTTTCAAGGGCCGCGGCGACGGCGGCGAGGGCTGAGCGCCGTCATCCGGCCCGATCATCCGGCGTACTGTCCGGCGTGAATTTGGTTGTGCGCCGCGTCACATCTCCGCCCTGACCGCGCAAAAGCTTGCGCCACGTCAAAATCCGGCTTTGCACCGGGGCCTTATGATGGCCCCATTGTTGCGCTGCACACGCCCGAATCCAGGTCGGGCCGCCATGAAAGCCGAATGCCGTTCCACCTGCCCGCCATGCCGGGGGCGGGAAAGCTGAAGTAATACCCACCCGCAAGGGGTGCGGTCGCGGCTGCTGGACGTCGCTCCGATGCTGCGCTGCGGGCGCCGGCTTCCGCATTCCGGGGCCGCCCCGGGATGCGCGATCAACGCTCTTCAAATTTCAATGGACGCGGCGCCCCACCCGTGGGGGCGGCCCGCGTCTGCCAGTCGTACCAACAGGGGGTCGCAATGACGACGTATCTCAATCTCGACGGCAACGAAGCCGCCGCACGGATGGCCTACCTCGGCAGCGAGGTGATTGCCATCTATCCGATCACCCCATCCTCGAACATGGGCGAGTGGGCCGACGAATGGGCGGCCCAGGGCAAGCCCAACCTGTGGGGCGTCGTACCCAAGATCATCGAGATGCAGTCCGAAGGCGGCGCCGCCGGCGCGCTGCACGGGGCGCTCACTTCTGGCGCGCTGGGCACCAGCTTCACCGCCAGCCAGGGCCTGCTGCTGTTCATCCCCAACCTCTACAAGATGGCCGGCGAGCTCACGCCCTTCGTGCTGCACGTGGCGGCCCGGGCGCTGGCCACCCACGCCCTGTCGATCTTCGGCGACCACTCCGACGTGATGGCCTGCCGGGCCACCGGCTGTGCGCTCCTCGCCAGCAACTCGGTGCAGGAAGCCCAGGACATGGCGTTGATCGCCCAGGCCGCCACCCTGGCCGGGCGGATTCCGGTTATCCACTTCTTCGACGGCTTTCGCACCTCCCATGAAGTCGCCAAGATCGTCGCGGTCGAGCCCGAAACGGTTCGGGCGATGATCGACGACAGCCTGGTGGCCGCCCACCGCGCCCGCGCCCTGTCGCCGGAGCACCCGGTGCTGCGCGGCACGGCCCAGAACCCCGACGTGTTCTTCCAGTCCCGCGAGCGCGCCAACCCGTTCTACGACGCCTTCCCGGCCCTCGTGCAGGCGGCGATGGATCGCTTCGGCGAACTCACCGGCCGGCATTACAAGCTGTTCGACTACGTGGGCGCGCCGGATGCCGAGCGGGTGATCGTGGTGATGGGCTCCGCCGCCGAGACGGTGGAGGAGACCGTCGAGCACCTGGTCGCCCGCGGCGAGAAGGTCGGCCTCCTCAAGCTGCGCCTGTTCCGTCCGCTGGACACCCGCGCGCTGCTGGCGGCGATCCCGGAGAGCGCCCGATCCATCGCGGTGCTGGATCGCTGCAAGGAGCCCGGCGCCGACGGCGAGCCGCTCTACAAGGACGTCATCACCGCCTTCGCCGAAGCCGCCGCCGATGGCGCTCGCCCGATGCCGCGGGTGATCGGCGGCCGCTACGGGCTGGCGAGCAAGGAATTCACCCCGGGCATGGTCGCCGCGGTGTTTGCCGAACTGGCCGCCGACAAGCCGAAGCGCCAGTTCACCGTGGGCATCGTGGACGATGTGACCCACCTGTCGCTGGCCTGGGATGATGCCTTTCGCTCGGATGCCTCGCGCCGCCTGCAGCACGCGGTGTTCTGGGGCCTGGGCGCCGACGGCACCGTGTCGGCCAACAAGAACTCCATCAAGATCGTCGGCGAATCCACCGCGCTCCAGGCCCAGGGTTACTTCGTGTATGACTCTAAGAAGTCCGGCGCCGTCACGGTGTCGCACCTACGCTTCGGCGACGCGCCGATCCGCTCCAGCTATCTGGTGGAAGAAGGCATGGCCGGCTTCGTGGCCTGTCACCAGACGGTGTTCGTCGAGCGCTACGACCTGCTCGCCCACGCGGCACCGGGCGGGGTCTTCCTGCTCAACACCCCGGATGCGCCCGATGCGGTGTGGGCCGGCCTGCCCGCCGCGATGCGCGCCGGCATCGCCGCCAAGGGCCTCAAGCTGTGGGTGATCGACGCCTACAAGGTGGCCCAGGAGGCCGGCATGGGGCGGCGCATCAACACCATCATGCAGACCTGCTTCTTCGCCATCTCGGGCATCCTGCCCCGGGATGAAGCCATCGCCGCCATCAAGAAGGCGGTGGACAAGACCTACGGCCGCAAGAGCAAGCGCCTGGCGGACCTCAACCACCGCGCCATCGACGTGACCCTCGCCAACCTCCACGCGGTGCCCATCGGCGCCGCCGGGGAGGGCGCGGCCCCCATCGTGCTGCCGCCGGATGCCGCCCAGCCGGCCTTCGTCCGCGATTTCACCCTGCCCATCTACCGGGGCGAGGGCAACCGTCTGCCGGTGTCGGCCATGCCCATCGACGGCACCTTCCCGACCGGCACCGCCAAGTTCGAGAAGCGCAACATCGGGCTGGAGATCCCGGTGTGGGAGGCCGACCTGTGCACCCAGTGCGGCAAGTGCGTGTTCGTCTGCCCCCACTCGGCGATCCGCGCCCGGGCCTTTCCGGTGGAGGCCGCCGCCGATGCGCCGCCGACCTTCAAGCACGTGCCCGCCAAGAGCAAGGATTTCCCGGCCGGCACCCACATCAGCTACCAGGTGGCGCCGGAGGATTGCACTGGCTGCGGCGACTGCGTGGAGGCCTGCCCGATCCACGACAAGTCCAACATCAGCCGGCTGGCGGTGAACATGGCGCCCATCGGCCCCCTGCGCGAGCCGGAGCGCGAGAACTTCGACTTCTTCCTCAAGCTGCCGGACTTCGACCGCAGCCTGCTCAAGCACGGCACCATCCCCGGCGCGATGCTGCTCGACCCGCTGTTCGAGTTTTCCGGCGCCTGCGCCGGTTGCGGCGAGACGCCCTACATCCGCCTCGCCACCCAGCTCTTCGGCGACCGCATGCTGGTGGCCAACGCCACCGGCTGCTCGTCGATCTACGGCGCCAACCTGCCCAGCACGCCGTGGACAGTGAATGGCGCCGGCCGCGGCCCGGCGTGGTCCAACTCGCTGTTCGAGGACAACGCCGAGTTCGGCCTGGGCATGCGCCTCGCCGCCGACCAGCTGATGGCCTACGGGATGCAGCTGGTGAAGGAGATGGAGGCTGACATCGGCAGCGATCTCGCCAGCGCCATCGTCAATGCCGACCAGCGCAGCGAGCCGGGCATCCGCGCCCAGCGCGAGCGGGTTGCCGCGCTGCTGAGCAGACTCGCCGCCGGCAGCCACCCGCGGGCGACCGAGCTGGCGTCCCTCGCCGAGTGGCTGATCCGCCGCTCGGTGTGGATCATCGGCGGCGACGGCTGGGCCTACGACATCGGCTACGGCGGGCTCGACCACGTGCTGGCGCTCTCTTACGACGTGAACATCCTGGTGCTCGACACCGAGGTGTATTCCAACACCGGCGGCCAGACCTCCAAGGCCACCCCGGTGGGCGCGGTGGCCAAGTTCTCGGCGGGCGGCAAGGCCACCGCCAAGAAGGATCTGGCCCGCATCGCCTCGGACTACGGCCACGTGTATGTGGCGACGGTGGCCTACGGCGCCAAGGACGTGCACACCCTCAAGGTCTTCCACGAGGCCGAGAGCCACGACGGCCCCTCGCTGATCGTCGCCTACAGCCCGTGCATCGCCCACGGCGTGGACATGCTCTACAACCAGCGCCAGCAGGACATGGCGGTGAAGTCCGGCCACTGGCCGCTGTTCCGCTACGACCCGCGTCTCGAGGCCGCCGGCAGCAACCCGTTCAAGCTCGATTCGGCCCCGCCCAGCCAGCCCATCAAGACCTTCATGGATAGCGAGACCCGCTTCGCGATGCTCGCCCGCAGCCACCCGGAGGCCGCCGAACGCCTGATGGCCGAAGCCCAGAAGGAAGCCGACCGCCGCTTCAAGACCTACCAGGATCTCGCCGCCGGCCACGCGCCCGCCGCGCCCAAGGAGAGCTGAAATGATCGACCTGTCCACGACCTACCTGGGCCTGCCGCTAAAGAACCCGCTGGTGCCGTCCTCATCGCCCCTGTGCAAGCACCTGGATACCGTGCTGCAGCTGGAAGACGCCGGCGCCGCGGCCATCGTGCTGCATTCGTTCTACGAGGAAGAGCTGATCGCCGAAGACGCGATGGCCGACCGCTTCCTGCTCCACGCCGAACTCCAGGACGGCGAATCCGCCGGCTTCCTGCCCGACCACGGCAGCTACGAGAGCGCCATCGACCGCTACCTCGAACACCTGCGCCGGGTGAAGGCGCGGTTGGGCATTCCGGTGATCGCCAGCCTCAACGGCGTCACGCCCTCGGGCTGGGTCGATCTGGGCCGCGAGATGGAAGCCGCCGGCGCCGACGCGCTGGAGCTCAACGTCTATCACATCGCTGCCGACCCCAACGAGACCGGCGACGCCGTCGAGGCCCGCTACCTGGCCTTGCTCACCGAGCTCAAGCGCACGGTGGCGGTGCCGGTGGTGATGAAGCTGCCGCCTTTCTTCGCGTCATTGCCCAACTTCGTGCGCCGGCTCGAGGCCGGGGGCGCGGCGGGCGTGTCGCTGTTCAACCGCTTCTTCCAGCCGGACATCAATCTCGATGACCTGCAGATGGTGGATCGGCTGGTGCTCTCCAGCCCCGACGAAGCCCTGCTGCGCATCCGCTGGATCGCCATCCTGCGCGCCCAGACGCGCATGACCCTGGCCGCCACCGGCGGCGTGTATGGCTACCAGGAAGCCCTCAAGCTGCTGCTGGCCGGGGCCGACGTGGTGCATCTGGCGTCCTGCCTGCTGGAGCACGGGCCGGCCCGGCTCACCCAGATCCTCCACGACCTGCGCGCCTGGATGGCCGACCGCGAGTACGAATCGGTGGCCCAGCTGAAGGGCAGCATGTGTCAGGCCAACCTGCGCGACGCAAGCGCCCTGGCCCGGCAGAGCTACATCCGGGTGCTCGACAGTTTCACCCCGCGGCCGGGGGTGTGGCGCTGACCGCGCAGGTGCATTGACAATCCCGACGGCCGCCGCAAGCATGGGCGGCCGTCGATCTTTCAGCCTGCCCATGCCGATCTTCCCCAATGTCTCGCCCGCGCTCCGTGCCCGCCTTGCCGCCGGGCTGGCGGCGCTGCTGCTGGCGGGCTGTGGCGACGAAGGGCGCACCCCCGCCGACTGGACGCCCCTCGAGATCCCCAAGGGCAAGGGCTGCCCGCAGCTGGCCGGGCAATATCGCAACGACGACCCGCTGATCTTTCTGGCGCTGGTCACCCAGCATCTGCCCGACGAGGCCCGGCGCCAGCCGTGGTTTGACGTGACCCTGAGCGGCACCGTCGAAGCGGGCCTGCAGCTGCAGCTCGGCGCGCCCGGCAGCGAAGGGGCGAGCATCATCCGCCTGCAGCCCGCCGCCGAGGCCTGCCACGATGGCTGGCTGCAGCTCAGTTGGCCGTACATGCTCATCGAGCGGGACGATCCGCTGTTTCGCGACCTTTCGGGCGAGGGCTACAAGGAGCTCTACGTGGCCCGGGATTCCGCCGGCAATCTGGTGGCCCGGCAGGTCACCGCCACCTACCTGGAGTTTCCGGTGTGGTGCGGCGACGGCTGCAAGTACATCCGGGTTCCCTTCACCCGCAGCGAGCAAGTGCGCTGGCACCGGCTGTCGGCGATGGGCGCGCTGCCGTCGGATCGTTCCGGCCCGGCGATCGGCACGTCCGAGCTCCGGCGCCGCGTATCCACGGCGCTGCCGCCCGGCACCGTGCTCGACGGCATCGACGCCCAGGGCGCCGGCTTCGTGGCCCGCATCCGCTCCGGCGAGGAGGCCGGCGTGGATGCCTTCATGGACGAACTGTCGACAGCCCCATGGGTTCATTCGGTGCGCCGCGAGCCCGGCCCCGGCACCCGTGGCAAGGACGGGCGCTACGCCGAGCGGGTGTGGTTCAGCCTGCGCTGACGCTACCGACAGGCCGGGCCGCGGCCCATCGCCGCTAGAATGGCGGGCCGACTTTTCCTCTGCCTGCCCCGCCCATGGAAGCCTCCACTCGCATCGTCCTCGTCACCGGCGCCACCATGGCCAAGCCGGACCCGGAAACCCACCTGCTGGTCGCCGCGCTGGCCGAGATCGGCGTCGAGGCCGTCGTCGCCCCGTGGGACAGCCCGGAAGACTGGGCCGCCTATCCGCTGGTGGTAGTGCGTACCCCGTGGGATTACTTCCGCCGCCTGCCCGAGTTCCTCGCCTGGGCCGCGCGGACCAGCCAGATCACCGCCTTCGTCAATCCAGTCTCGGTGATCGAATGGAACAGCCACAAGGCCTACCTGCGCGAGCTGGCGGCCAAGGGCATCCCCACCGTGCCCACCCTGTGGCTGGATCGCGGCGCGGCGGACGGCGCCGCCCGGCTCGCCGCCACCGGCTGGGGCGAGGTTGTGGTGAAACCGGCGGTGTCGATCGGCGCCATCGGCGCCCTCAAGGCCCACGCCACCGACCCGGCCTGCCAAGCCCACCTGGCCGCGCTGCTGGCCGAGGGCGACGTGCTGGTCCAGCCCTTCATCGAGAGCGTCGCCGCCCAGGGCGAGGTGTCGCTGATCTACTTCGGCGGTGCCTTCTCTCACGCCATCCGCAAGCAGCCGGCCGCCGGCGACTACCGGGTGCAGGACATGTACGGCGGCACCAACCACCCCTACCAGCCGGCCGCCGACGAGGTGGAACTGGCGACCCTGGCCCTCTCCGCCACCCCGGCCCCGACCACCTACGCCCGGGTGGACATGGTGCGTCTGCCCGATGGCCGCCCGGCGGTGATGGAACTGGAACTCATCGAGCCCGAGCTCTTCCTCGGCGTCGCCCCCGAGGCCCCCGCACGCTTCGCCGAGGTGCTGCTGCGCTGCGCCGGCTAGGCCGGATGTCCCCTGCAGGTCGGACTTCAGTCCGACAAATCGTGCATGACCAAGCCGTGGTGTCGGACTGAAGTCCGACCTACAGGACGGAGGCTCTCCGTCGTTCGCGCCCTACCGAGCCATGCGCTGGCGCACCGCGTCCAGGTTGCGACGGACGCGGGCATCGTCGGGCATCAGGCTGGCGGCGCGTTCCAGTTCGGCGGCGGCCTCGGCCCAGCGGCCGGCCTTGCCGGCGATGAGGCCGAGGGCGAAGTGCAGGGGGCCGGGCTGGCTGGATGCCGGAACGCCGTCCCGCAGCAGTTGCGTGGCCTGCGCGCCGCGGCCCTGATCCACCAGCAGCCGGGCCAGCGCGAGGCGGGCGTCGTTGCCGGACGGCAGCTGGGCAATGGCGCGGCGGTAGTGGCGCTCGGCGTCCGTCTGCTTGCCCAGGTCGAGGTAGAGCTGGGCAAGATTCACCTGCGCGCTGGGCATGTCGGCCATGGCCTGCTGGGCGGTGATGAAGCCGGCGATGCCTTGTTCGCGCAGCCGGCGCTGGTCGGCGTCGAGCCGGTCCGCCGGGATGTCGGCCAGCCCCCGGGCGGCGGTGATGCGCACGGCCCGCAGCGGGTCGGCCAGCAGCGCCGGCAGGCGGGCGAGGCGCTCGGTGGCGGGGCGGATCGAGAGGGCTGCGGCGGCCGCAGTGCGCACGGCCGGGTCGGGGTCGGCAAAGGCGCTGGCGGGCAGCGGGGCGCCCAGGCCGGCGAGGGTTTCGATGGCGGTGGCGCGGACGATGGCGGGTTGGGAAGTGTCGTCGATCAGCGCGGCGAGTCGGGCGGTTGAGCCGGGCTGGTGGGCGCGGGCGGCGGCGATCACTTCGCCGTAATGGGGCGGGCGTTCGCGGTGGCCGTGCTGTTTGTCGATGGCGGCCTCCAACCATTCCGGCGGCTTGTCGGCGTGGCAGCCCTGGCAGGCGTTGGGGGTGCCGATGCGCCGAGTGAGATCCGGCCGCGGGATGCGGATCGCGTGGTCGCGGCGGCCGTGGACGACCATGTAGTCGCGGCTGGGCATGTGGCAATCGACGCACTGGCTGCCGGGCTGGCCGGCGGCGTGGCCGTGGTGGGCGGGCGCGTCGTAGTTTTTGGCCTCCAGGCCGGGGAAGCGTGGGTCCGGCGCGGGGCTGTGGCAGCGCACGCACAGGGCGTTGCCGCTGGCGCGCAAGCTGCCGCCGTGGGGTTCATGGCAGTCGGCGCAGGCCACGCCGGCCTGGTACATGCGGCTCTGGCGGAAACCGCCGTACTCGAACACCTCGTCCAGCTGCTGGCCGTCCGGGTGGTAGAGGCCGGCGCGCAGGGTGTCGGGGATGAAGTTGTCGAAAAGCGGCTTGCCGGGGGCGGCTTCTTCCACGAGGCGGGTGCGCCGGGCGTGGCAGCTGGCGCATTGGTCCACCTGGCCGTGGGCGCTGGCGAGGGCGCCGTTGGGCGTCGGTATCGGCGTGGGTGTCGGTTTCTTTCCGGGCCGGCGGGCGCTGTCGGCGTGCGCCTTGGCCGGCCCGTGGCAGGCCTGGCAGCCCACGTGGCCGGCGGCCCAGGTGCTGCGGTAGCGGTCGGTGGCGTCGTCGTAGCCTTTGCGGAAAGCCGTGGTGTGGCACTCGCCGCACATCAGGTTCCAGTTCTGGAAGCGGCCGGTCCAGTGGAGCGGCGATCCGGGCGGCAGGGCGCCTTCCGGGTGGAGGGAAAACCAGCGCTTCCGCTGGGTGTCCCAGGCGACGGTGAAGGCCTGCAGGCGTCCGCCGGCCTGGGGGATCAGCACCTGCTGGAGCGGGCGCAGGCCGAAGGCGTGGCTGACCGGAAAGTCCGTCGCCTTGCCGTCGTCGCCGATGGTATTGATGAAGAGCCGCGAATCCCGGCGGAAGAAACGGGCCGTCTCGCCGGGGGCGCTGAATTGCGCATCGTTGAAGTCGCCCAGCACTGCGGCGGGGGAGGCGGGCTGCATCGCCAGATCGTGCTTGGAGCCCTTCCAGGCCGCCGCCTGCCGGGGGTGGCAGGCGGTGCACCGGGTGTCGGCCACGTAGTGGGCGCGCGGCTCTCCTGGGGGCGTCGCCGCCCCCGCCAGGGAGGGGAGGGAGGCCAGGGCGGCGACTGTAACCAGAGTGCCCAGGAGGCCGCGCATTCGGGGAGGCTCAGTTGGTGGTGGGCGCCGGGTTGCGCGGCTTCATGTTCACCTCGACCTCCAGATCCTCGTAGTACTTGGCGCCGTTGCTGTAGCCGGGCCGGTTGGCGAGGTTGTCGATCTCGAGGGTGCCGGTCTCGGCTACGTAGCGCTTCCACTCGGCCAGCATCTCCTTCAGCTTGGCCGGCTGGCTGGCGGCGAGGTTGCGGCTTTCGGTGCGGTCGCGGGCGATGTTGTAGAGCTCCCAGTCGCCGGTGCCCCAGGGCTGGTTGGCATAGACGATCTTCCAGTCGCCCTTGCGCAGGGCCTTGCGCCCGCCGAGTTCCCAGCCCACCGCGTCGTCCTTGCCGCGCACCTGCTTCGCCTTGCCCTGCAGGTAGGGCAGCATCGACTTGCCACGCAGGGGCAACACTTCGCGGCCGTTGTACTCGGTGCCCGGGTGCTTCGCGCCGGCCAGTTCGAAGATCGTCGGGGCGACGTCCATCACGTGGGCGAACTCGCGCTTCACGCTGCCGCCGCGGATGCCGGGGCCCCAGGCGATGGCCGGCACCGAGATGCCGCCTTCGTACATGAAGGACTTGTACAGCTTGTACGGGCTCATGCCCACCTGGGCCCAGCCGGGGCCGTACTCGATGAAGGAGCCGGGCTTGCCGATGTTGGCGGTGCTGTTGTCCATGTCCTTGTGGATCCACTCGCGGGTGCGGCCCACGTCGTACACCGAGTTGCCGTCGGCGCCGTTGTCGGACATGAAGAAGATGAAGGTGTTGTCCAGCTCGCCACGCTCCTTGAGGTAGGCGAGCACGCGGCCGATCTGGCGGTCCATGTTCTCGACCATCGCGGAGTAAACCGTCATCCGGCGGGCCTCGGATTCCTTCTGGGCCGGGGTGAGGCTGTCCCACTTGGGCCAGTTGGGGTGGCCTTCATACACCGGGGTGTCGGCGGCGATCAGGCCGAGCTTCTTCATGCGCTCGATGCGTTCCTTGCGCAGCGTGTCGTAGCCTTCCTTGTAGCGGCCTTTGTACTTGGCGATGTCGGCGTCCGGGGCGTGCAGGGGCCAGTGGGGTGCGGTGAAGGCCAGGTAGCCGAAGAAGGGCTTGCCGGAGCCTTCGCCGTTCTTGATGTATTCGAGCAGCTTGTTGGTGAAGGCTTCGGACGAGTAGAAGCCGTCACGGGGGATGTCGATGGCCTTGCCGTTCTCGCGGTAGATGGCCTTGGGCGGCTTGGCCGGGTCCATCGCCACGATGCCGGTCTGGTCGCCCCAGTGGCTGGCACCGCCCATCACCATCGCGTACGACTGCTCGAAGCCCCGCGCGGCCGGGCTGAACTGCTCGGCCACGCCCAGGTGCCACTTGCCGGCCATCGCGGTGCGGTAGCCGGCGTCCTTGAGCACTTGCGCCATGGGCACCACGCGCTCGTTGAGGTTGCCCTCGTAGCCGGGCTTGCCCTTTTGTTCCGACGTGATGAGCTCGGCCATGTCGCCAAAGCCCACCAGGTGGTTGTCGCTGCCGGACATCAGCATCGCCCGGGTGGGCGAGCAGAAGGGCGAGGCGTAGAAGCTGGTCATCTTCACGCCGGTATCGGCGAGCTTGTCGAGGTTGGGCGTGGCGATCTCGGCCCCGTAGGCGCCGAGGTCGGTGTAGCCCAGATCGTCGGCGACGATGAGGAGGATGTTGGGGCGCTTTGCCGGCTCGGCGGCGCTAGCTGCAAAGGCCAGCGGCAGGGCGAGGGCGGGCAGGCACAGCTTCGACAGAAGCAGCGGAAGGGGTTTCATCGGGTGTCTCCTGGCTGTTGTTTTGCCGGCGGCTGATGGGGCTCGTCGGGTATCGCGATACTTGCACGGTATCTCGAGATTTTCATTTCCAGGTGATGCCCGTTTCACTCAGTGGAACGTTTCTCCGTTTCGGCGGCGGCCGCGGCGATGGCGGCGGCGGTGTCCTGCAGGTCGGCCAGGTGGCTGCGGACGATCTGGGCCTTGAGCCGGTACTTGCGCGGCCACACGAGATTCATGGTGGCGAGCAGCTTGCCGTCGTGCATCACCGGCACCGCAATGGCGTCGATGCCGTCGTCGGACACGTTCATCTCCTTGTCGCCGTCGCCGCCGAAGAGCGGATCGCGGGAGGCGTAGCCCAGGCGCCGGGTTTCGTCGAGGATCGCCGGCAGCTCGCCGGCCAGCACCTGGCGGGCGCGGGCCAGCACCGGTGGATTGGCGGCCGCGTCGGCCAGCACGGCGGCCCGCTCGGCGTCGCTGCAGAAGGCGAGGTAGGCCCGCCCGGGCGCCGACAGGAACATCTCGACCCGAAAGCCGATGGCGTACACCGCCACGTTGAGGTGGCTCTGGCGGCGGGAGGTCTCGACGATCTCCATCTGGAAGTTGCGATGCACCAGCACGTCCGACGGCCAGATCACCTTGCGGCGCAGGGCTTCGAGGAAGGGCGCGGCGATCTCGCCGATGCGCAGCAGCTCGTCGTCGATGCCCGGCCGGAAGATCAGCGACACCCGGCGCCGGTAGCGCCCGTCGCCGATGGCGCGCCACGCAAAGCCGCCCTGTTCCAGGGTGTCGAGGATGCGCAGCAGGCTGGGCTTGGGCACGCCGGTGGCGCGGTGCAGCTCGGCCAGCGACTGGCCGCGGCGTTCTTCGAGGCTGCGTAGCACCTCCAGCCCGCGGGCGAGGGCGTCGATGGTCTTCATGCGCTGCGCCCGCGGGTGAGCAGGGCTTCCCGGGTGACGGGGTTGTCCAGCTGTTCCAGCCACCACTGGATCGCCTTGCCCGGCGCCTTGGACTTGCGCCACGCGTAGCTCAGCTGGAAGTTGCGGGTCTGGCGCTCGACCGGGCGCTCCACCAGCCGGCCGCTGTCGAGGAAGGGGCGGGCCATGCACTCGGGCAGGAAGCCGGCCCCAAGGCCGCGCAGCTGGGCGTCGAGCTTGGTGGGCAGATCAGGCACGGTGAATACGTCCTGCCCTTCCAGCAGGCCGTAGGTGACGCCGCCGCCGCGCTGGGTGGAATCGGCCACCGCCACGGCGCGATGGGCGCGCAGCGCCGCGTCGCTGATGGGCTCGGTCGACTGGGCGAGCGGGTGGTGGGGCGCCACCGCGAAGATGAAGCGCAGCTCGCCCATCGGGCGGGCAAGCAGATCCAGCGCCGGCGCCGCCGGGACGACCAGCCCGAGGGCCAGATCGGCCTGGCCGGAGGTGAGCGCCTCCAGGGTGCCCGAGAGCGTCTCGTCGCGCAGGCGCAGGCGGGTGGGCGGCGCCATCGCCAGGAAGCGCGCGCACAGCTCCAGCAGCGTGCTGCGGTTGATCACCCCGTCCACCGCCACGGTGAACTGCGGCTCCCAGCCGGTGGCGACGCGGCGCACCCGGTTGGCCACCGCGTCGATCTCGCCCAGCAGCCGGCCGCCTTCGCGCAGCAGTTCGTGGCCGGCCTCGGTGAGCCGGGCCTGGCGCGAGCTGCGGTCGAACAGCAGTACATCCAGCGCGTCCTCGATCTGGCGCACCCGGTAGTTGAGGGCGCTGGGCACCATGCCCACCGCGCGGGCCGCCGCGGCGAAGCTGCCGGTATCGGCGATGCGCTGGAGCAGGGCGAAGGCCTCGGGGGTGAGGACGTCCCGCGGGGTGGGTGGGTTTTGGGGCATGGGAGGCTTAATCGTTCAGATATTTTGAATGATGCCATCAAAGCCCCTGCACCGCGAAGGCATCGGCGGCGACCACAATGGCTTCACCAACAGGAGACAACGCCATGCTGAACATACGCCGCTCCCACGACCGAGGCTACGCCGACCACGGCTGGCTGACCAGCCACCACTCCTTCAGCTTCGCCGGCTACTTCGACCCGGCGTGGACGGGCTGGGGCAACCTGCTCGTCATCAACGAAGACCGCATCGCCCCCGGCACCGGCTTCGGCACCCACGGCCACCGGGACATGGAGATCATCAGCTACGTGCTCGAAGGCGAGCTGGCCCACAAGGACAGCATGGGCAACGGCACCGCGATCACCCCCGGCGAAGTCCAGCGCATGAGCGCCGGCCGGGGTGTGCGCCACAGCGAGTTCAACCACGCCGCCAACCGCCAGACCCACTTCCTGCAGATCTGGATCGAGCCGAGCCAGACCGGCATCGACCCGGGCTACGAGCAGAAGCGCTTCGCCGACGCCGACAAGCGCGGCCAGTTGCGTCTGGTGGCCTCGCCCGACGGTGCGGAGGGCTCGGTGACGATTCATGCCGACGCGCGCCTCTACGCCGGGCTGTTCGACGGCGCCGAGGCCGCCACGCTGGCCCTCGACCCGGCCCGCAAGGCCTACGTGCATCTGGTGCGCGGCCGGCTGACGGTGAATGGCCAGGCGCTCGCTGGCGGCGACGCCGCGCTGCTCTCCGGCGAGGCCAGCCTGGCCCTCACCGGCGGCGAGGATGCCGAAGTGCTGGTCTTCGATCTCGCCCCCTGATTTCCCATTGCACACCCCAACCCCATAGAAAAGGAACCCCACCATGTCCAAGATCGTCGTCGTCTTCCATTCCGGCTACGGCCACACCCAGCGCCTCGCCGAGGCCGTCGCCAAGGGCGCGGGCGCTGATCTCCTCGCCATCGACGCCGAGGGCAACCTGCCCGAAGCCGCGTGGGCCGCCCTCAACGCCGCCGACGCCATCGTGATGGGCAGCCCGACCTACATGGGCACCGTGAGCTGGCAGTTCAAGAAGTTCGCCGACGCCTCCAGCAAGGCCTGGTTCACCCAGGCGTGGAAGGACAAGGTGTTTGCCGGCTTCACCAACAGCGCCACGATGAACGGCGACAAACTGTCGACGCTGCACTACCTCTTCACCCTGGCCATGCAGCACAGCGGGATCTGGGTGGGCACCGGCCTGATGCCGTCCAACAGCAAGGCGGCCCAGCGTAATGACGTGAACTACGTGGGCTCTTTCAGCGGCGCCATGGCCCAGACCCCGTCCGACGCCAGCCCCGACGAGATCCCCGTCGGCGACCTGGAAACCGCCCGCCTGTTTGGCCAGCGCGTGGCCGAGGTGACGGAGCGGTTCAAGCGCTGATCGCGCCGCAGCCAGCAACAAAAAAGCCGCCCCTGGCCATGCCAGCCGGGCGGCTTTTGATTTGAGCGGTAGTGCCTTAGTGCAGGTCTTCCTTGTCCGGCGGAACCGGCAGCACCGGGATGCCTTCGTCCATCAGCTCGAGCAGGTCGCTGCGGTTGGCCTTGCCGCGGATCGCGCGCTCCTCGGCGTCGCCCCGGTGGATGCGGCGGGCTTCTTCGGGGAAGCGCTCGCCCACGTCTTCCGACTGGCTGGCGGCGCTGCGCAGGGCTTCGACGAGCCGCGCGGCGATGGCGGCCGGATCGGGTTCGGGCAGCACCGGCGCGGAATGGGAGCTGGTCTGCACGTAGGGGGCCGACGGCAGCCGGCGCACTTCGTGGGAATCACAGTGAGGGCAGTTGACGAGCCCGGCGGCCCGCTGCTGCTCGAAGGCGTCGCCCGAGGCGAACCACGCCTCGAAACGGTGCTCCTGGTCGCAGATGAGGTCGAGGACGATCACGAAAATTGCCTTGAGTAAGTGGTGCCCGGAACGGGACTTGAACCCGTAAGCCTTACGGCGGCGGATTTTAAGTCCGCAGTGTTTACCAATTTCACCATCCGGGCGGCAGCCGGCTTACTTGGGCTGTTGTTCGGGCAGCGTGATGTCCACTTCGAGGATCTCGTAGTTGTCGCGCTTGCCGAGCTGGACCTTGATGTCGTCGGCGGAGACGTTGACGTACTTGGAGATGACCTCGATCAGCTCGCGCTGCAGGGCCGGGAGGAAATCCGGCGTCGGCTGGTTGGCGCTGCGCTCGTGGGCGATGAGCAGCGACAGGCGCTCCTTGGCCACCGAGGCGGTCTTGGGCTTGGAGCCGAAAAAGTAGGAGAGGAGGGACATCTCACTTGCCTCCGAACAGCCGCTTCAGCAGGCCCGGTTTTTCGTAGGCGACGAAGCGCAGGGGGCGATCTTCGCCGAGGAAGCGCGCGACCACGTCCTGATACGCGGTGGCGACGTCGCTGTCCTTCAGGTGGATGGCCGGCGTGCCCTGGTTGGAGGCCTGCAGCACGTCGTCGGATTCGGGGATGGCTCCGATCAGCGGGATGCGCAGGAGCTCCTGCACGTCCTTGTAGGACAGCATTTCGCCGTCCTCGACGCGCTTGGGCGAGTAGCGGGTGACGAGCAGGTGCTCCTTCACCGCCTCGCGGCCTTCGATGGCGCGGCGGCTCTTGCTCTGCAGGATGCCCAGGATGCGGTCGGAGTCGCGCACCGAGGAGACTTCTGGGTTGGTGACGACGATGGCTTCGTCGGCGAAGGTGAGGGCCATCACGGCGCCACGCTCGATGCCGGCGGGGGAATCGCACACCACGTAGTCGAAGCCCATGTGCTCGAGCTCCTTGAGCACCTTCTCGACGCCTTCTTCGGTCAGCGCGTCCTTGTCGCGGGTCTGGGACGCGGGAAGGATGAAGAGGTTCTCGCAGTGCTTGTCCTTGATGAGGGCCTGGTGCAGGTTGGCTTCGCCATTGACCACGTTGATGAGGTCGTACACCACGCGGCGCTCGCAGCCCATGATGAGGTCGAGGTTGCGCAGGCCGACGTCGAAGTCGATCACGGCGGTCTTGTAGCCGCGCAGGGCCAGGCCGCTGGAGATGCTCGCGCTGGTGGTGGTCTTGCCGACGCCGCCCTTGCCGGACGTTACTACGATGACGCGTGCCACGATGTTCCCTTCGGTGTTGATTCGCTTCAGTCGTACTGGAGCGGATTGATTTCGAGAGTATGCAGATTGTCCGAGCCGGTCAGCCGGACCTGGGCGCCACGCCCGGCCACGGCTTGCGGGATGCCGCGATCGAAGGTGCGATAGACGCCGGCGATGGAGACGAGCTCGGGACCGAAATTGGTGCTGAAGATGCGCGCCGAGGTGTCGCCGCGGGCGCCGGCCAGGGCACGGCCACGCAGTGGGCCGTAGCAGTGGATGCTGCCGTCGGCGATGATCTCGGAGCCGGGGCTCATGCCGGCGAGCAGCACCAGATCGCCACCCTTGGCATACACCTGCTGGCCGGAGCGCAGCGGGCGATCCACCACCAGGGTGGGCGCGTGGCCGGGTTCGGTGCCGGCGGCGGCCTGGGGCACAGGTTCGGCGGCGGTGGCCGGTGCCGGCGCGGGTTCAGGAGCGGGAGCGGGGGCCGCGACGGGGGCCGGCGGTGGCGGGGTGACCGTGCGTTCGGCCGAGAAGCCTTCGTTGCCGAGCACCGCCAGGCCGGCGCGGCGGGCGCCTTCATAGAGGTGCTCGGGCAGGTGGCGCACGCCCACCGGCTGGAGCTGGTAGCGGCGCAGCAGACTCAGCAGGCCGGTCCAGTCGATGCGGTCGGGATCGGCGGCGAGCTGGCCCAGATCGAGGATCGCCGGTTCGCCGGCGAAGAAGTCGGGCATGCCGCCAAGCATCATGTGCAGGGCGTCGGCGAGGCGCACCGGGTCCGTGTCACGGACGTAGGCGGTCATCACTGCCAGGCTGGCGCCTTTGAACTCGATCAGTTTGCCCTGCAGGGATGATGCTTCGGCCATGGATTTTGGGTGCGGATGCGCGGACTAAAACCGCCCAAGTCTACTTTTGACACAGGTTTAGGGCAAGTCCGCCGGGCCGCGGGCCCGGAATCAATGCAGGGTGCGGGGTTCGGCGGGCTCCTCGGCGAACAGCGCGGCCACGTCGTCGGCGTCGAGACGGTACTCGTGGTTGGAAAGATCGTCGTGGATCAGCACCACGCCGTGGTCGGCGAGCACGGCGTCGAGTTCGGCCCGGCCGAGGGAACGCAGCATGGTGCGTACCTTTTCCCAGTCGAGCGGCCAGTGGTGGGTGACTTCGCGTGCTTCGAACAGGCGGACGGTTTCCTGGTGGAACAGGCGGGTGAGGATCTCCTCGGGGGCGAGGCCCAGCAGCTCGTCGGCGCGCAGGGTGGCGGCGAGGCGGGTGACGCGGTCCCAGCCGTCCGGGTCTTTGTTGTCGGCGTCGGGCAGCTTCTGCAGGAAGAGGCAGGCGGCGCGGTTGCCGGAGCAGGCGGTGTGCAGCACGGCGGGCTGCTGTTCGGATTGGGTGAGGTAGTGCTCGAAGATCGCGGCGATGGTGTCGCCTTCGATGGGTACGTAGCTCTGGTAGGGGTGGCGCAGTTCGGGCATGTCGAGGGACAGCAGGAGCTGGCCGTCGCCGATCAGCTCGCCGACGCCGGTCTTGCTGGCGGCCTCGTCGGACGACTTGGCGTGCCCGCGCAGGTTGAGGGTTTCGGTGATGTCCACCACCAGCAGATTGACCGGGCCGTGGCCCTGCAGCTGCATGGTGAGCCGGCCGGGCTGCTTGAGGTTGCCGCCGATCACGCAACCGATGGCGCTCATCTCGCCGAGCAGGTCGCGCACGGCGGTGGGGTAGTCGCGGTTGTGCTGCATGGCCTGCCAGACGTCGTCGAGCAGGACGATGGCGCCGCGGATGTCGAGGTCGTCGAGGAGAAAGCGTTGGACGTAGCTGCTGGGTTCGCTCATTCGGGGGCTCCGGCGGGGGTGACGAGGCTGGCGTAGAGGGCGGGGTCGAAGCCGACCAGGAGCTGGCCGCCGGCGGTTTCGAGCACCGGGCGGCGAATCAGGCTGGGGTTGGCCTGCATCAGCTGCACGGCGGCGCTCTGGGTGTCGATGGCCTGTTGCTCGGGCGTGAGCTTGCGCCAGGTGGTGCCGCGGGTGTTGATGAGGGTCTTCCAGCCGATGGCCTTGCTCCAGGCGTGGAGCCGGCCCGAGTCGATGCCGGATTTCTTGTAGTCGTGGAAGTGGTAGCTCACACCGTGCTCGTCGAGCCAGGCGAGGGCCTTCTTCATGGTGTCGCAGTTCTTGATGCCGTAGCAGGTGACGGCGGGCGTGGGGAGGCTGTCTTGCATGGAGCGGGCCGGGTTCGGCCGGGAGGTAAATCAAAGACGGCTAGTTTAAGCGACAGCCGGGCCAGACCCAAATCTCGCCCCTCACGCGGCCTGGAGCAGCCTGAGGCAGGGCAGCGACGCGGCCAGATCCAGCGCGGTGAAGTCGTCGTGGTTGGCGAGCCGTGGGTTGGCGCCGCGCTCCAGCAGCAGCTGCACTAGATCGGGCTTGCTGTTGGAGGCCACGTACATCAGGCAGGTGGCGCCGGTGTCGTTCTGGCGGTCGATGTCGATGCCCGCCTGGAGCAGCCGGTCGATGATCGCGTGGCTGCCGTTGTAGCAGGCCAGCCACAGGGCGTTGCAGCCATCGGCATTGGTCACGGCCACATCCACGCCCCAGGTGAGGAGCTCATCCACCACGTCGAGCCGGCCTTCCTTGGCGGCGCGCATCAGCGGCGTGAAGCGCCGGTCCGGCTGCAGGGCCGAAGGCCTGGCGGGGTCGAAGCCGTGGGTGGCGAAGAATTCGGCAAGGGCTGGGGTCATGAATTGTCCTGCGCGCGTTGGGGATAGGGTGGGCTGGTTTCGATGCGCGCGTCCGTCACCGGCGTGCCCACGGTGAAGTGATAGACGCTCTGCCAGCGGGTGCCGGCGAGGCCGAAGGCCTGGTGCACCGGCTCGTCGAAGAAGCAGCCGATGCCGGTGCCGCGCACGCCGGCGGCTTCGGCTTCGAGGTACAGCACCTGGCCGACGATGCCGGCCTCGCGGAGCAGGCTGCGGTAGGCGTGGCCGTCGCTGCCCAGGCGGGCGAAATCCGCCACCATGCCTAGCGAAAAGGCGCTGGTGGAGGCGATGTCCTGGTGGCACGACAGGGATCGGGCGAGGCGCTGGACTTCCTGCAGCCCCAGTGCCGCCAGCTGGACGAGGCCCAGGTGGGGCGGGCAATCCGGCGCGAAGTCGGCCGCCGGGCGGGGCGTGCCCAGGTCGGCAGGGATCGCCGCATCCGGCGTGCGGGGCAGCAGGTAGAGGCCGGTCGGCAGGCCGTCCACGCGCATCACGAAGAGCAGCAGATGAATCGCCGGGTCGGCCTCCTGGGCCGTGAAGGGCGCCCGCGGCCGGGGCAGCAGGGCGTCGAGCATCCGGTAGAAATCCGCCCGGGGCAGCGTGTGCCGTGGGTCGAAGCGCTGGCCGCTGCGGCGCTGGCGGATGATCTGCGCGGCGCCGCTGGCGGTGGCGTGGGGCGGCAGCGCCGGCAGGCGCGGAAACACCGGGTGCAGCGCAGGCAGCGCATCCGCCGGGCGGCGGCTGAAGCGGGCGGCTTTGTCGACGATCGGCCAGCGGTAGCCCGGCGACGGGTCGATGGCGCTGGGGCTGCCGTGCCAGCTGGCGGGGGCGATCCAGTCCAGCAGCGCCGGCCCGGCGGGCGGGGCGTGGATGCCCGGCGCGCGGATCGCCAGCAGGATTTCGGGTTCTTCGTCTTCGGTGAAGGAGAAGCGTCCGGTGGGGAAGTCGTCCTCCCGATCGAGCCCCATCAGCCCAGCCAGGGTGCCGGACGGTAGCGTAAGCGGCGCGACCTCCCAGCCCAACAGCGCGGCGGCGTAGGCCAGCGCGGCCACCGCGTGGCCTACGTCGAGCTGGCAGTAGCGGAAGGCCCGCTCGCCGTACTTCCAGGCTTCGCGCCACATCACGCTCGATATCCCCACCGCCAGCCAGCGGCCGCCATCAGGGGCGACGAGCGCGCGGCCTTCGAGGGCGTGGTCCTCGGGATCGTAGTGATGCAGCCCGTCGGCCACGCCCGGCACGCCGGCGGCCAGCACGTAGGCTTCGACCGGATGCAGGTTGCCCGACGACGGGTTGCAGCGCAGCGCCCAGCGGTTGGGGCCCCAGCTCTTCCACGCGGAGAGGCCGAAGGCCAGCTCCAGCAGCGCGCCAAGGCTGGTCGCATCCGCCGGGATGGGCGTTGCCGGCGGCACGTCCAGATCGCCGAAGGGCCGCTCGAAGCGGTCGGCGGCCAGCGGCAGCAGCGAAACCGGCGCACCGGCGTAGTGCCGGAAGGCTGCGGGCTGGGCGTCCCAGTCGAGCTGGCCGGGGCCTTCGGCGAAGGCCTCGAAACGGTGGCGGGTGCGGGCGTGGTAGGCGGCGAGTGGGTTGTCGGGGGCGACGGGGTTTTGTGGGATATCCGACACGATTGGCGTTTCCGGTGGGTTTGGGCTTCTTTTAGCAAAGGCCATGCCTGCAAGAAATCAAGCAGTTAGCGACGCGCGGGCGCTGGCGGGCGGCTGGCACCATCTCTGCAAGGGGAAGGGGAAAACACCCACAACACCCAACAACCCCCACTTCGCAGAGACCCAACCATGGATACCAGAACCAAGCCCCCGGTGACCCGGGAAGCCGCCCTGCGCATCGCCCTGGCGGCCCGGGCCATGCCCAACGCGTCCTTGTCGAGCCTGATCGAGCTGCTGCAGCGCCGGCTGGGCGACGAGATCGACGAGGAGATGCTCCGTCAGGTGACGGTGACGATGCTCAAGACCGGCTTCGCCAGCGCGGATGGCGAGGAAGACGGTGAGGACATCGGGATCGGGCTGGAGGCCATGAAGCTGGCGGCGCGCATCCTGTGGGGTGACACCCAGGGCGACGACTCGCTGCCCAAGATCCAGCCCTACGACGAGGGCGACATGCCCGGCTCGGTGCGGGTGGCGGTGGCGTCCGACAAGGGCGACACGCTCTCCGGCCACTTCGGCTCGTGCCTACGCTTTCTGGTGTATCAGGTGTCGCCCGACGAGATCCGCCTGGTGGACATCCGCGACACGATGGACGCCGACCTCGCCGAGGACAAGAACCTGTGGCGCGCCCAGCTCATCGGCGATTGCCACGTGTGCTACGTGGTGTCGATTGGCGGGCCGGCGGCGGCCAAGGTGATCCGCGCCGACATCTACCCCATCAAGATCGCCGACGGCGGCCCGGCGCTGGAGATCGTCTCCCAGTTCCAGAAGGCGATGGTCGATTCCCCCCCGCCCTGGCTGCTCAAGGTGCTGGGCGTGGCGGCAGAAAAGCGCCTGAAGAACTACAGCGCCCAGGAAGAGGAATGAGCCCTCCGGCGCTTTGCGGCACCGGCCGGGTGTTGGCCCGGCCAGCAGCCTCGGCTTTACACCCGCGCCATCTGCGCCGGCGACAGCCCCACCTGCGTGGTGAGCGTGCCTTCGTCGCCGTTCCACCACAGGGCTACCCAGGCGGTGCCGTCCGGGTCGATGCGTTCGACCTCGCAGACGGCGCCGATCATGTCCTCGAACATGATCAGCTCGTCCTCGTCCAGATCGGGGTCGAGGTTGATCTCGAGGACGCGGACCGGATCGCCAATGGCGACGGGCGTGCCCTTGTGGTCGATGGTGGTGGCTGGCATGGCTGGCTCCGTGGGGTTGGCTTGAATGTGCCTGGCGATGTCGGCAAAGCGACAGCCGCCGGGGGCTTGAACGGTGGCGTGCAACAGGCGTGCCACCCCGTCTGATCGAAGCTCGGGAGCGAACATGAACAAGATTGGCCTTTTCTTCGGCACCGAAACCGGCACCACCCGCCTGGTGGCTAAAAAGCTGCACAAGAAGATCGGCGAGGACATCTGCGACAAGCCGATCAACGTCAACCGCATCACCCCCGCCGAGATGCTTCAGTACGACGCGCTGATCCTCGGCACGCCCAGCTACGGCGAGGGCGACATCCCCGGCAAGGGCGCCTCCGGCTGCTTCGAGCCCAACTGGGAGGAGTTTCTCGCCCAGTTCGACACCGCGCCGGACCTCACCGGCAAGCGCATCGCCTTCTTCGGCCTCGGCGCCCAGGAGCGCTACTCCGAGCGCTTCTGCAGCTCGTTGTTCGCGCTCTACACGGTGTTCAAGGGCTGGGGCGCCGAGATCATCGGCGACTGGCCGACCGACGGCTACACCTTCGCCCACTCCGCGGCGGTGGTGGACGGGCGCTTCGTCGGCCTCATCATCGACCAGCGCACGCAAGGCATGTTCACCGACGAGCGCATCGACACCTGGCTGGCGCAGGTCAAGCCCCTGCTGCTGGAGAAGACCACCGCAGCCGCCTGAACACCCTGTAGGTCGGACTTCAGTCCGACAACACGGCCGGTTCGGGGGTGCTCTTGTCGGACTGAAGTCCGACCTACAGACCAACCCGGCCTTTGCTTTCCAACTATTCCCGATGAACTCGCAAGAGGAACCACCCATGACCTACCACTGCATCCCCGCCGCCGACGCCGTGGCGCTGATCCGCAGCGAACCGGGCGTTGCGCTCATCGACGTGCGCGACATGGCGAGCTACCAGCGCGGCCACATCGACGGCGCCGCCCATCTGGCCGAAGACCGCTTCTTTGCCTGGACGCGCCGCCTCGACAAGGCCGCGCCGGTGCTCATCTACTGCTACCACGGCAACGCCAGCAAGACCTACGCCCAGATGTTTGTAAGCGTCCAGCCAAGTCATCTCCTCAGTCGCTCGTAATCCCCTGACGATCATGTCCTCCAACACCATCTTCTGGAGGACACATGGACGCTTCAACAGTCAATCTTCCCACCGCCGGTCGGCGTCGTGGTCGGTACAGCGACACCTTTAAGGCAGAGATCGTGGCCGCGTGCAAGGCACCCGGCGTTTCAACGGCTGCGGTTGCGCTGGCCAACGGCCTCAATGCCAACCTCGTTCGGCGCTGGGTACTCGAGAGCGATCCGGCTCATAAGAGCGCAACTCGGGCTGCATCCTTG
>NZ_CALAYQ010000207.1:0-64319 GCF_937894855.1 uncultured Zoogloea sp. | reverse complement strand
TCTCCAAGCAGGAACACTGCCTCTACGACCTGCTGGCCCGCTGGCAGTCGAAGGAGCTCGACATCGAGATCCCCTGCGTGATCTCCAACCACGAGACCTTCCGCGGCTTCGTGGAGTGGCACGGCATCCCCTTCCACCACGTGCCCGTCACCCCCGACAACAAGGCCCAGGCCTACGCCGAAGTGCAACGCCTGTTCGAGGAATCCCGCGGCGACACCATGGTGCTGGCGCGCTACATGCAGATCCTCTCCCCCGAACTGTGCGCCGCCCACCCGGGCAAGATCATCAACATCCACCACAGCTTCCTCCCGAGCTTCGTCGGCGCCAAGCCCTACCACCAGGCCTACACCAAGGGCGTCAAGCTGATCGGCGCCACCTGCCACTACGTGACCGCCGACCTCGACCAGGGCCCGATCGTCGAGCAGGACGTGATCCGCATCGACCACTCCGATTCGGTCGAGGACATGGTCCGCTACGGCAAGGACATCGAGAAGGCCGTGCTGGCCCGCGGCCTGCGCTACCACCTCGAAGACCGGGTGCTGATCCACGGCAACAAGACCGTCGTGTTCCGCTGACACCCGCTCCGCGGTCCGCCACCACCCCGCGTCGCCCCGCCGGCCTTTCGAGGCCGGCTTTTTTTCGTCCGGACCCGGCGACCGGAATGGGTCATTCATCGACCGTGAAATAAGTCGCTGTAAGGATTTTCGACAGACCCGAATCGGGCGGAGGAACGGGAAACCCCCAGAACATTTCACTCCCCGGCTGCGCCCCAATTCGGGCCGCACGCGGCAAGGGCTCGACATCAAATCAATTTCCGCCGCGCAGAAGATCACACCCCAACCACGAATATGGCTTGCCATCTATTTCGACACAATTGGTCGAATTCCTTCGCTGCAATTCCATCGCGCGAAATTATGCACAGACCGGGCATTCACACCCTGCCAGACCGGCGTTACGCCCCCCAAGTCGGGGTGTTTTACATATTTTTGTAAATTAATTGCAAGCCACTTTGAGCAAACCAGATAAGACCATGAATTGAAAGAACTCTCAGCAGAATCAGCGGCTGGCATGCCGATTGCTAATAATGGCTGAACAAATCCGATTCAATCATCAAAATCAAGACGCAGGCCAGACAATCATGACTTTCAAGAAAGCCGCACTATCCATTCTCTCCGCTGGCCTGTTCGGCCTTTGCATGCAGTCGGCCAATGCCTCACCCTTTGCAGCATTGGCCGACATTGAAGGCAGCAACGCAGCCTTCACTACCACCAACCCCCATAGTGGCTCGGTGAACGACGGCGGCTTCGATGCCTTCGATACCTTCGGTTATTACCCCGACGGCCTTCCGTCCGGCATCAGCCTTCAGCGCACCGTCAATCTGCTGGCCGGTACCAATACCTACCGCTGGGTGGACAGCTTCACCAACACCGGCAGCAGCACCTTCTCGGGCCAGGTCCGTTTCTACGGCAACCTCGGATCGGACGGAAATGAGGTGGTGACCACCAATACTGGCTTCATGAAAGTCAGCAACGAATACTGGGCAGGCTCCGGCACCTGGGACCCGGTGCTGGCGCTGGTCAACGGCAACAACGCCTGGGCGCTCGCCAACACTTCTGCTGGCATCACCCCCAACGATTACAACGACTACATCACCCTGAACCTCGCCGCCGGCCAGTCGATCTCCGTGGCGCACTTCGCGATCCTGGTTCGCCCGGACGATTCCTCCAACTACTACAACGCGAGCGCCTCGGTCGCCAGCGCCACGGCCCTGGCCAATGCCCTGATCGCCGACCCGAGCGCCTACTGGACCGGCCTCTCCGCCAGCCAGGTCAGCCAGATCGCCAACTTCAGCACCAACGCCGTACCGGAGCCCGCCAGCCTGGCGCTGCTGGGCATCGGCCTGGCGGGCCTGATGGGAGCCCGTCGCAAGCAGGCTTGAGCCTTTCCAGCGCAAGCAAAAAAGGCCACGCATTGCGTGGCCTTTTCTATTTCGGGGCTGGCGCGGGTTCAGGCCTTCTTCACGAACTCCGACTTTAGCTGCATCGCGCCGAAACCTTCGATCTTGCAGTCGATGTCGTGGTCGCCATCCACCAGGCGGATGTTCTTGACCTTGGTGCCAACCTTCACCACCGACGACGAGCCCTTGACCTTCAGATCCTTGATCACGGTGACGCTGTCGCCGTCCTGCAGCACGTTGCCGTTGGCGTCGCGCACCACCTTGGCCTCCTCGACCGGCGCGGTCTTGGGCCACTCGTGGGCGCATTCGGGGCAGACGAAGTTGTCGCCGTCTTCATAGGTGAATTCGGACGAACACTGGAGGCACTTGGGCAGGCTGCTCATGCGGGTTCCTTGGCGGCGGCGCGGCGCTTCAGCAGCAGGCCGCACTCGAGGTGATGGGTGTAGGGAAACTGGTCGAAGGCCGCGGCGGCGGCGATCTCGTGGGTGTCGTGGAGAGCCGCGACGTTCTCCTGCAGCGTATTGGGATTGCAGGAGATGTACAGGATGTGGTCGAAACCCCGGGCCAGGGCGACGGTGCCGGCATCGAGGCCGCTGCGGGGCGGATCGACGAACAGGGTCGAGAAGCGGTAGCCGGCCAGATCGACGCCCTGCATGCGCCGGTATTCGCGGCCGCCGGCCAGCGCGTCGCTGATCTCCTGGCTGGCCATGCGCACCATGGTCACGTTGGCCACGCCGTTGGCCTCGAGGTTGAAGTGGGCGGCCTGCACCGAGGGCTTGCTCATCTCGGTGGCCAGCACGCGGCCGAACAGCGGCGCCAGGGCGATGGTGAAGTTGCCGTTGCCGCAGTAGAGCTCCAGCAGGTCGCCGCCGATGCCGGCCACCTGGGCGCGGGCCCAGCCGAGCATCTGGCGGTTCACGCCGCCGTTGGGCTGGGTGAAGCTGCCTTCGATCTGCTTGTACTTGAGCTGGCGGCCATCAAGCTCGAACTCCTCCAGCAGCCAGTCGCGGCCGATGACGATCTTCTGCTTGCGGCTGCGGCCGATGAGCTGCACGCCCATGTCGGCGGCAAGCTCGGTGGCGGCGGCCTGCCAGGCGTCGTCGAGGGGACGGTGATAGACCAGGCTGATCATCAGCTCGCCCGACAGCGTGGCGAGGAATTCCACCTGGAAGATCTTGCGCTTGAGGGGCTCGCTGGCCATCAGCCGGTCGCGCAGCACCGGCATCGCAGCGGCGATGGGGCCGGCAGCGGGCGCGAAGGCGTCGAGCACGATGGCCTGCTTGGGGTCGGCCGGGTCGAACATGGCGTAGTCGACCCGCGGGCCCTCGTGCCACATGCGGAACTCGGCGCGCAGGCGATAGGCCTCCCGCGCGGATTCGAAGACCGCCGGCTCGGGCAGCCCGAAGGCGGCGAAATCAGCCTTGTAGCGCGCCACCTTGTCGGCAAGCTGGGCGGGGTAGTCGGCGGGGTTGAAACTGGGCAGGGGCATGTCACGCACGGAACGGCCGACGGGGCCGGTCCGATCACAGATAAGGGTGGGGGCGAGGGGCGGAATATACGCCTGTCGGCCGGACAAGGGAAAACACCGCCCTCACGATCTTCCATTCGTGCCAGGTGTCGGATTTATTTACAAAATGCACTTACCCGGAAGTCACTTTTAGCCACAACAATCTGTAACCAATTGAAAATTCTTAAAATTAATATTAACAACAAATATTGGAACAAAAAATGCTTGAGCTAGGCGATCCATCACAGAACGCCGTCGCTGCGAATCCACCACAAGGAAGACAAACATGAAGAAAACGCTACTCTCCACTTCGCTCTACCTCTCCGTCTGCTGCACAGCACACGCCGCACCTACCTTGCTGACCAGTGCCGCAGACTCATCCCTTGCTGGCGCAGCGACCCTAGACTTCAATGCCGAACCCCTAGGCTCGTTCACTTCGAGAATCTTCAGCGGCGCAGTAACCTTCAGCGCGATCGACCATCTGTTCGTCGAGAACACCTACGCGGGCCTCTACGCGGCAACAGGGAACTACTTGTCCAACCAAACTAACCCGAACCCGACCAATATCGGCTTTAGCGCGGGGGTCTCCGCTTTCGGCTTCAACTGGGGCGCAGCCGACCAACCGTGGGTCCTGGAGGTTTTCGACACAGCGAGCAACCTGATCGGCAGCTTTAACATTCCGGCCCAGACGGACCCCTATGCCGGCTTCATCGGCATCAATGGCGGTGGCCTCACCATCGGATCCGCGCGCCTGACCAATCAGAGCGACTATGGGTACGACTACTTCCTGATCGACGATTTCAAATTCGTCAGTGCAAACCAGAACAATATACCCGAGCCAACCAGCATCGCACTGCTGGGTCTCGGTGTGGCGGGCCTGATCCGTCGCCGCAAGGCCTGACAGCGCGGGTTCCGGCATATCAATGCACTGGTGGAAGGGTCCTCCCCTTCCACCAGTGCATGCTTGCTGTTTTGGCCGGGGATGTGCCCGGCCCGATGCACGAGATCGTCGCAGGCCTGCGCGGCCTGTTACTACTATCTCACACCAGGCGCACCTGCCAGCGATACCAGCGGGCGGACAGCCGCTCGGCCAGGGCGCCGGCCATCGCGTCGAGCTGGGCGTCGAAGCTGCCGTCCTTGCCGCCGGCCAGGAAGGCGATCTTGTTGCTCCAGCTCACCGCCACGCCCGGGCAGAGTTTGCCATCCACATCCACCGCCTCGTATTCGAAGGCAACCCGGCCCCACTGCTCCATGTTGAAGATGCGCGCCATCTCGCCGCTCTGCACGGCGATCACGTAGGTTTCGACGTAGGCGGCAAAATCCTGCTCATCGGCGTATTCGCGCACTTCCGCTTCGGGCGGGCGTTCGACGGCGTTGCAGGGGCCGAGGGCGATGACGAGGCAGGCATCCTTGTAGAGCGCCTGCATGCGCTGCATGAGATTTTCGCTGGGGCCGTTCTCGGCCAGCGCCTTGAGCAGGGCGTCCTGCTCGATCTTGAACTGTTCGTACTTGTCCATGCGTGGTCGGGTGCGCCGCGATCCGGGATGGCCCGCGTCCGCGCCCGTCGATAAGAAAACCGGCGGAGACTAGCAGGTTGTCGCCCATCCTGCAGGCCTGCCCCAAAAAACAGGACGGGCGCCCTAAGGCGCCCGCTCTGCTTGCTACCGGAGGAAAGCCGCTTACATGTGGTACGCGGTTTCGCCGTGGGAGGTGATGTCGAGGCCTTCGCGCTCTTCGTCTTCCGGCACCCGCAGACCGATGAACATATCCACCAGCTTGTAGGCGATGAAGGCGACGACGGCGGACCACACGACAGTGATGCCGACGGCGGTAGCCTGGATGATGACCTGGTCGGCGATCGAGTAGCCGTCAGCGACCTTGTTGCCGACGTAGTCCCAGATGCCAGCGCCGCCGAGGGACGGGGAGGCAAACACGCCGGTCAGGATCGCACCGAGGATGCCGCCGACGCCATGCACGCCGAACACGTCGAGGGAGTCATCGGCACCGAGCATGCGCTTCAGGCCATTCACGCCCCACAGGCAGACCACACCGGCCAGCAGACCGATCACGACCGCACCCACCACGCCGACGAAGCCGGCAGCCGGGGTGATCGCCACGAGACCGGCAACGGCACCGGACGCAGCGCCAAGGCCGCTCGGCTTGCCCTTGATGATCCATTCAGCCATCAGCCAGGCGAAGGCTGCAGCAGCGGTGGCCACCCAGGTATTCACGAAGGCCAGGGCGGCAACGCCGTTGGCTTCGAGGGCGGAACCGGCGTTGAAGCCAAACCAGCCCACCCACAGCAGCGAGGCGCCGACGATGGTCAGGGTCAGGCTGTGCGGGGCGAAGGATTCACGACCGAAGCCGATCCGCTTGCCAACCATGAAGGCACCGACCAGGCCGGCCACGGCGGCGTTGATGTGCACCACGGTGCCGCCGGCGAAGTCGAGGGCGCCCTTCTGGAACAGGAAGCCAGCCGTCGCAGTGGCGGCATCGGCCGCTTCAGCGGAGGTGTAGGCATCCGGGCCCGCCCAGTACCAGACCATGTGCGCGACCGGCAGGTAGGAGAAGGTGAACCACAGCACCGAGAACAGCAGCACGGCCGAGAACTTGATGCGCTCGGCGAAGGCGCCGAGGATCAGGCCGACGGTGATCGCCGCGAAGGCGCCCTGGAAGGCCACGTAGATGAGTTCCGAGACGACCACGCCCTTGGTGAAGGTGGCGGCGACGGAATCCGGTGTGACGCCCTTCAGGAAGACCTTGTCGAGGCTGCCGAAGAAGGCGCTGCCTTCGGTGAAGGCGATCGAGTAGCCGTAGAGGACCCACAGCACGCTGATCAGCGAGAACACCGCGAACACCTGCAGGAGCACCGACAGCATGTTCTTGGCACGCACCAGGCCACCGTAGAACAGGGCCAGGCCGGGGACGGACATCAGGATCACAAAGGCGGTCGAGACGAACAGCCAGGCGTTGTCACCCTTGTTGGGGACGGGCGCCGGCGCCGCTTCGGCCGGAGCAGCTTCGGCCGCCTTGGCCTCGGCAGCGGGGGCCGCCGCTTCGGCGGCCTTGGCGGCAACCGGGGCTTCGGCAGGCTTGGCGTCGGCGGCGGGCGCCGGCGCGGTCACTGCAGGCGCGGCCGCAGCGGCGGCCGGAGCCTCCGCCTTGTCCTGTGCCAGCGCAGAGCCCGCAAAGCTGACCGCTACGGTGGCCAGCAGGGCTGCGAACAGTTTTTTCATGATGGCACGCTCCCTTACAGCGCGTCGGCACCGGACTCGCCGGTACGGATGCGGATGGCTTGTTCCAGGTCGAAGACGAAGATCTTGCCATCACCGATCTTGCCGGTGCTGGCCGCCTTTTCGATGGCTTCGATGACCTGATCGAGGATGTCGGTGTTCACCGCGGCTTCGATCTTCACCTTGGGCAGGAAATCGACAACGTATTCCGCACCACGGTACAGCTCGGTGTGGCCCTTCTGACGGCCGAAGCCCTTGACCTCGGTCACCGTGATGCCTTGCACGCCGATGGCGGACAGGGCCTCGCGGACTTCGTCGAGCTTGAAGGGCTTGATGATGGCGGTAACGAGTTTCATTTTGGGGTCCTCTGCTGGGCGGCCACGAGGACCGCCTGGCGGTTGGAAATTAGAAGGTGCGGGTCAGGGAGAACAGCACGCGGCCCTTGCCCAGATCCTTGCCGTAACCGTTGGTGTACCAGGCTTCGCTGGCGTTGGTGGTGATGTAGCTGAGGCCCACCACGGTGCCACTGAAGTCCTTGGTCACGCCGACCTTGTAGTCGGTGTAGCTGGCGCCGTTGGAGCTGGAGCCATTGACCTTCTGGCGACCGATGTGACCGATCAGGTTGACGGTGGGAACCAGTTCATAGGTGGCGGTCAGGTCCAGGTAACCGGAGTTCTTCGAGCCCACCCAGCCGAACAGGTCGGAGAAGGAGTGGGAGTACTTCAGGGTCAGGAAGGTCCAGGTGCCGGCGACGTAGCCTTCCAGGGTGTTCGGGTTGTTGCCGTAGCCGGTGCCCGGGTAGAAGTACTGCAGCAGACCCACGTCGTAGCCAAAGTCGCCGACGGTGTTCTTGTAGCCGCCGTAGAAGTCCCACTCGAGGCTGTTGCTGGTGGTGCTGTTGGCGTCAGACAGCCAGGACACGTTGGAACCCCAGGTGCCGGCGTAGAGGCCGCTGGCATGGGCGTAATCGACACCGCCCTGGAGGGCCGGCTTGCGGTTGGTCTGGCCGATACCGCGGTAGAGGTATTCGGAAACCACGCCGACGTTGCTGGTGAAGGTGTGCTCGGGGGCCGGGGCGGCATCCGCGGCGCTCACCAGGGTGGGCAGGGCGACGCCGGCGGCGATCAGGGCGGAAGCGATGACGGACTTGCGCATGATGAGAATCTCCAGGTGGTCAAAGTTGGTGAGCACACATAAGCAACCGGTGCGCCAGTTTGCAAAACCTTTTAAAAAATATGGACATAGCACTGACAGGCGCGTTTTGTTGCAGCGCATGAAATCCCGCCGACGCACCAGTTTGGAATCATGCACCAATAATGGGCGCTCTTTTGGTGCGCCCCGGCCTCGGCGCAGCCACCTCGGGACGGTGCTAAACTCAAAACCATCCCGACGATCTCAATTGCCAGTGAGGAACGCAGTCATGACCAACCCGAAAATCCTCGACGAAATCGGTGCCAAAGTCTCCGAACTCCTCGCCAACAGCCCCGCCAAGGACATCGAGAAGAACGCCCGCGCCCTGCTCGCCAGCGGTTTTTCCAAGCTTGATCTGGTGACCCGCGAGGAATTCGAAGTACAGCGCGAAGTGCTCACCCGTACCCGCGAGAAGCTCGCCGACCTGGAGCACCGCGTCGCCCGCCTCGAAGCCGAGCTGGCGAGCCACCCGCCCGCCCAGGACTGAGCCACCACCGCCGCAATCCCGAGGGCGCCACGGCGCCCTCTTCTTCGTCCGCCCCACGGAGCCGCCATGAAAACCACCCTCGCCGCCCCCCTGCTGCTCGCCCTCGCCGCCGTCACCGCGCCTGCCCTGGCCGCCCCGGCCGGCTACACCATCGACCCGAACCACACCTTCCCGGTATTCGAGGTGGATCACCTGGGCTTTTCCACCCAGCGCGGCCGTTTCAACAAGACGAGCGGCCGGATCACCCTCGACACCGCCGCCCGCCAGGGTTCGGTGGACGTCACCATCGACGCAGCATCCATCGACATGGGCTTCGCCAAGTGGAACGACAACATGCGCGGCGAGAACTACTTCAACACCGACGCGCACCCGACCATCACCTTCAAGGCCGACCGACTGATGTTCGACGGCGAGCGCCCGGTCTCCGCCGAAGGCAGCCTGACGATGCTCGGCGTCACCCGCCCCGTCACCCTCACCATCAACCGCTTCCGCTGCGCCCCGCACCCCCTCAACAAGCGCGAGACCTGCGGCGCCGACGTGGTGGCGACCCTCAAGCGCTCCGAGTTCGGGATGACCAAGTACATCCCGTCGGTGGGCGACGACGTGCGCCTGCTGATCGCCGTCGAAGCCTTCCGCGAATAAGCGCGAAGCCCTGTCACACACCACAGCTACCCTGCCCGCCCCACCACCGCTCCCCGACGCCATGGTTCACCGCATCCGCTCCGGCCTCCTGATCCTCGCTGCCGCGTTGGGCCTCTCCGGCTGCGCCAGCGTCGGCCCCACCGCCCTCGACGACACCCGGCTGCAATACAACGAGGTGGTCAAGCGCACCACCGAGCAGCAGCTGCTGCTCAACATCGTGCGCCTGCGCTACACCGACACGCCCAGCAGCCTCGGCGTGTCGGGCATCGCCGCGCAGTTCGAGCGCAGCCAGAGCGTCGGCCTGCTGCCCTTCTTCACCGCGGTGGGGGGCGACGCCAGCCGGGGCAGCTTCACCGCGGTCCTGCCCCAGGCCCAGATCATGGGTGCGGACCGCCCCACCTTCAGCCTCACCCCGCTGGACGACCAGGAATTCACCCGCAAGCTGTTCACCCCGCTGCCCCTCGACGGGGTGATCTACCTCGCCAAGACCACCTGGCCCATCTCCAAGGTCTTCCGGCTCTATCTCGAAAACCTCAACTGGGTGCCCAACGCCCAGACCGCCAGCGGCCCCACCCCGCGGGAGGCGCCGCCGGTGAGCGATTTCCTGCGCGGCGTGGCAGCCCTGCAGACCTTGCAGGACCGGGGCGCCATCGTCTTCGGCCTCACCGAGCAGATCGACCAGGTGGGCGGCAACCTGCCGTCGGGCGTGGTGTCGGCCACCGACCTCATCGAAGCCAGCAAGAACGGCCTCGAATACCGCCCGGCCAGCAACGGACGCGGCTGGCAACTGGTCCGCCGCAGCACCGTGCCCGTGCTGCGCCTTGATCCGGACGCGCTCAGCACCCCCGAGATGCGTACCTTCGAAGAGGCCTTCCACCTGCGCCCCGGCGTCACCGAGCTGCGCATCACCCAGGAAGCCCTCACCCCCTTCCGCTCCGCCCTGCCGAAAGACGGCGTCGCCAGCCTCGACCTGGAAACCCGCTCCCTGCTGCAGGCGCTGTACTACGTGAGCCACGGCGTGGATGTGCCCGCCGAACACCGAGCCCGCGGTCTCGCCACCATCACCCGCGACGCCGCCGGCCGCGAATACGACTGGAACGAGGTGATGCGCGATCTCTTCCACGTGCGCACCAGCCCCGAGCGCCCCAACCATGCCCACGTGGCCGTGCAGTACAAGGGCCAGTGGTTCTACGTGGAAGAATCCGACCAGGACACCAAATCCACCTTCTCGCTGCTGGTCGAGCTATCCCGCCTCGAACTCGCCGGCAAGACCGGCCCCGGCCCGCAGCTCACCCTGCCGATCGGGCGCTGAGGCCCACCTGTAGAAATCCACAGCCCCAGGCGATACACTTCGCATTTTTAATGCGGAAGACATCATGAGCCTGGCCGTTCTTGCCAGCCGCGCCCTCGTCGGCCTGCAGGCACCCGAAGTGTGCGTCGAGGTGCATCTGGCCAACGGCCTGCCGGCCTTCACGCTGGTGGGCCTGCCCGACGTGGAAGTGCGCGAAGCCCGCGACCGGGTCCGCGCCGCCCTCCAGACAGGGCAATTCGAGTTTCCCCAGCGTCGGATCACGGTCAACCTCGCCCCGGCGGATCTACCCAAGGAAGGCGGCTGCTTCGATCTCCCCATCGCCCTGGGCATCCTCGCCGCCTCCGGGCAGATCCCCGCCGACAAGCTCGACCACTACGAATTCGCCGGTGAGCTCTCCCTCACCGGCGAGCTGCGCCCGGTGCGCGGCGCCCTGGCGCTGGCCCGGCAGGCCGCCGAGCGCGGACACATCCTGATCCTGCCCGCCGCCAACGCCCCCGAAGCCGCGCTGGTGAATGGCGTCACGATCCTCCCGGCCGCCAGCCTGCTGGCGGTGGTCGCCCACCTGTGCGGGCACACGGTCATCGAGCCTTACGCCGGCGCCCCCCTCGTCCAGGCCCCGGACTACCCGGATCTTGCCGACGTGAAAGGCCAGAGCCAGGCCCGCCGCGCCCTCGAAGTCGCCGCCAGCGGGCAGCATTCGCTGCTGTTCTACGGCCCGCCGGGCACCGGCAAGTCGATGCTCGCCCAGCGCCTGCCCGGCCTGCTGCCGCCCATGGGCGACGCCGAGGCGCTCGAGAGCGCGGCGGTGCAATCGGTCGAGGGCAGCTTCCGCCCCGAGCGCTGGCGGCAGCGCCCGATGCGGGCGCCGCACCACTCTGCATCCGCGGCGGCGCTGGTGGGCGGTGGCAGCACGCCGCGGCCCGGCGAGATCAGCCTCGCCCACCACGGCGTGCTGTTCCTCGACGAACTCCCCGAGTTCGACCGGCGCGTCCTCGAAGCCCTGCGCGAGCCCCTCGAAACCGGCCACATCACCATCTCCCGCGCCGGGCGTCGCGCAGAATTCCCAAGCCGGTTCCAGCTAATCTGCGCCATGAATCCTTGCCCCTGCGGCTATCACGGCCACCCGGACGGCCGCTGCCGGTGCACGCCAGACCAGATCGCCCGCTACCGGGGCAAGCTCTCCGGCCCGCTGCTCGATCGCATCGACCTGCTCCTCGAGGTGCCCACCCTGCCGGTAGCCGACCTGCAGGGCGCACCGGCAGGCGAAAGCTCGGCGGCAGTGCGCGCCCGGGTCGCCAGGAGCCGCGCCATCCAGCACGCCCGCCAGGGCAAGCCCAACGCCCTGCTGGCCGGCGCGGAGATCGACCAGTGGTGCCAACCGGACGAAAACGGTGTCAAACTGTTGCGAACGGCCATCGAACGCCTGCGTCTCTCGGCACGCGGTTACCATCGAATCCTCAAAGTCGCGCGTACAATCGCAGACATGAGCGAGGCCGAGGTCATCCAGGCCGCCCATGTGGCCGAAGCCATCCAGAGCCGCCGCGGCCTCACCGCTTTCATCTGATCAAATCCATCAAGCAGGAGTCTCCCCGTGGCATCCACCCCGTCCGCCGGCGCGCCCCGCGCCAAGAACTGGTTTCTGTGGTTCGTCGGCTTCGTCGTCGCCCTCGTCGCCCTGGCCGCCGCCTACACCTGGCTGGTGCTCAGCTGGGGCTATTCCTCGGGTGAACGCGCCGGTTACGTGCAGAAGTTTTCCCAGAAGGGCTGGCTGTGCAAGACCTGGGAAGGCGAACTGGCGATCGTCGCGATCCCCGGCAGCATGCCCGAGATCTTCAAGTTCACCGTGCGTGACGACAAGGTTGCCGCCGAGATCAACACCGTGATGGGCAAGCGCGTCGCCATCAGCTACGACCAGCACCTGGGCATCCCCTCCACCTGCTTCGGCGAGACCGGCTACTACGTGAGCAAGGTCCACGCCGTCGAGTAGGAACCCCGCCCCCTACGGGGTGTCGAATCGCACCCCGCCCCGGAACACCTCTCCATGCCCTATGTCCAGCTGGCGGCGCTGCTTGCAGCGCTCGCCACCGTCGGTCCATTCTCGATCGACACCTACCTCCCGGCCCTGCACGCCATCGGCGCCGACCTGGGCGCCACCACCGTCCAGACCCAGCAGACCCTCACCGCCTACATGCTGCCGATGGCGCTGATGGTGCTGTGGCACGGCGCTCTCTCCGACGCCTACGGGCGCAAGCGGGTGATCGTGGTGTCGATGCTGCTGTTCACCCTGGCCTCGGTGCTATGCGTGTTCGCCGGCAGCATCGAGATGCTGCTGGTGGGCCGGGCGCTGCAGGGCATCAGCGCCGGCGCCGGCATGGTGGTGGGCCGCGCGGTGGTGCGCGACCTGCACGACGGCCCCGCCGCCCAGCGCCTGATGAGCCACGTGAGCATGGCCTTCGCCCTCGGGCCGGCCATCGCCCCCATCCTCGGCGGCTGGATCTTCAGCGCCTTCGGCTGGCGCGCGGTGTTCGTCTTCCTCGCCCTGCTGGGCCTCGTGCTGGCGGCGCTCACGGTCTGGAAGCTCGACGAGACCCATCCGCCGGAAGCCCGCCACCCGCTGCATCCCGGCCCCCTGGCGCGGCGCTACTGGGGCGTGTTCACCTCGCCCGGCTTCCTGCTCCTCACCTTTGCGGTGAGCTACAACTTCAACGGTTTCTTCCTGTACGTGCTGTCTGCGCCGGTGTTCCTGATCCAGCACCTGGGGCTGCCGGAAACCGGCTTCGGCTGGTTCTTCATCCCCACCGTGAGCGGCATGATGGCAGGCTCGGCCCTGTCTGCCCGGCTGGCCGGCGCGCTATCCCCGGCCCGGACGATCGCCCTGGCGCTGGGCATCATGATCCTCGCCGCAGCCATCAATCTCGCCGTCACCAGTCTGATGGCGCCGGGCCTGCCCCAGTCGGTGCTGCCCATCATGCTGTACACCTTCGGCATGGCCATCGGCATGCCCAGCCTGACCCTCCTCGCGCTGGATCACTTCCCCACCCACCGGGGCCTCGCCTCCAGCTGCCAGAGCTTCCTGCAGATGCTGGTCAGCTCCATCACCGCCGGCCTCGTGGCCCCCGCCCTGTGGGATTCGGTGGGCAGCCTCGCCACCGGCATGCTGGCCAACCTCGCCGTCGGCCTGGGCTGTGCCGGGCTGTGGTGGGCCCTGTACCACCGCCGCGGAGGCCAGCCCGCATGAACTGGGCCGAGAGCATCGACCTGTACTGCGAGCGCACCGGCCCCGGCCTGTGGGCGGAGCCCTTAAACGCCCTCACCAACCTCGCTTTCCTCGCCGTGGCCGCCATCCTGTGGCGGCGGGCCGGGCGTAACGCGCCCTTCGACCTGCGCCTGCTGATCGGCCTGATCGCCGCCGTGGGCGTGGGCAGCGGGGTTTTCCACACGGTGGCGACCCGCGGCACCGCCATCCTCGACATCGGCTTCATCGCGATCTTCGTGGTGGCCTATTACCAGCGCTTCCAGGTGCGCGTGCTTGGCCGCAGCACCGCCGCCGCCTGGGCCGGCGTCGGCCTCTTCCTGATGCTGACCGGCGGCTTCGTCGCCGCCACCCGGCTGCTGCCACCCCTGCCCCTGAACGGCTCCGACATCTACCTGCCGCCTTTCGTGCTGCTGCTGGCCTGTGCGGCCCGGGCCCGACCACGGGCGCCAGCCGTCGCCCGCTGGCTGACGATGGCCTCCGCCCTCTTCGTGGTGAGCCTCACCTGCCGGGCGGTGGACCAGCTGGTGTGCGCCGCGTGGCCGGTGGGCACGCATCTGGGCTGGCATCTGGTGAATGCTGCGATGCTCTACTGCTGCATGGCCGGGCTGCTCGCCGCCCCCCGCTACCGCCGCTTCGGCTGAACACAAACAGGGCGCCCGAAAGCGCCCCGTCAAAGCAGCCACCGCAACGAATCAGCCCTTGCCCAGCTCCCGCTCGGCCCAGAACAGCGCGGTGATCGTCTTGCCGTCGGTGATGCGGCCGTCGAACACCGCGGCCCGCGCCTCGTCCAGCGTCAGATAGACGATCTCCAGAAACTCCCCCTCATCCCAGGCGTGGCCCACGTGCTTGAGGCCGGTGGCGAGGAAGATCTCGATGCGCTCGTTCGAGTAGCCGATGCACGGGTGCATCACGCCCAGGTGACGCCAGTCGTCGCCCTCGTAGCCGGTTTCCTCCTGCAGTTCGCGCCGCGCGCAGGCCAGGATGTCCTCGTCCGGATCGAGCTTGCCGGCCGGCAACTCGAGGAAGGCCCGGTGCAGCGGATAGCGAAACTGCCGCTCGAAGATCAGCCGGCCGTCGTCACACACCGGAATCACCAACACCGCGCCCGGATGCTTGATGTACTCGCGCACGCCGCTCTTGCCGTCGGGCAGGCGCACCTCGTCGCGAAAGACGTTCAGCAGGCGGCCCTGGAAGACCGGTTCGGAGGTGAGTTGTTCTTCGTGCAGTGGATCGTTCATGCCGGAGGCTCCGGGTAATGGCAAAGGGTGGAAGGATGGCACCCGTCCGCCATCGTGACCAGCCCCCGGGGCCGTCTCCGGCATAATCGCGGCATCGTGACCGCCACCCTGCCTCCCGCCCTCCCGACGCTGCGCGACCAGCTCCTCGACCCCACCGGCGGGCTGGTCTATCACCTGCGCGCGGCGCGCCACCGCCGTCGCCTGTGGGCGCCCTTTCATGCCACCGTGGCCGGCTGGCTGGGCAGCTGGCAGCCCGGACGGCAACAACTGGTGATCGTCGGCCCCAACGCCGGCTACGCCCTGCCGGAAGGCTTTCTCGCCCGCTTTGACCGCGTCACGGCGCTGGAGCCCGACCCCATCGCCCGCTGGCTGCTTGCCCGCCGGCCCGACGCTGGCCGGCTCGTCTTCGACCGCCTCGACTGCCTGACGACGCCCGACGGCCTGGCGCGGCTGGCGGCGCGATTTCCCGATGCGGCGGTCCTGTTCTCCAACGTCCTCGGCCAGCTCGACGCCCCCGGTGAAAGCTGGGCCGAACTGCTCGCCCGCCATCTGCCCGCGCACCCTTGGGCGAGCTACCACGACGTGATCTCGACCACCACGCCGCCCACCCGCGACACACCCTGCACGGTGACGGACGACGCAACGCTGGCCGACGTGATCGCTCGGTTCTGGACGGGGGGTGAGCTTGCGGTGACGGACCACGCCACCTTCCGCCTGGGCGGCGCCGGTCCGCGGCGCTACGCGGTGTGGCCGATCACCCCGCGGCGCTGGCATCTGGTGGAATGGGCGGAGCACGCCCCCGCCTGAAGCGCCGTTCATAAACTATGCAACGCCACTGCAGATCGGTTTGGTGAAACAATCCAGGGCTGCCTCCACCGCTCTGCTACGAAGCCCGCTCACCGCCATGACCAAGAAAACCGCATTCCTGCGCGCACTGTTCGCGCTCCTGGCCTGTCTCTCCGGGCTCGCCCACGCCGGCGAGTGGATCGCCGACGCAAACCAGTGCCAGGTCTGGAACCCCTTCCCCGCCCCCGGCGAAACCGTCGTGTGGAGCGGCGAATGCAAGAACGGCCGGATCTCCGGCCCCGGCACCCTGACCTGGTCCCGGAACGGCAGGTTCAGCTCGCGGGAAGACGGCAACTTCATCGACGGGAAACTTCAGGGTGAAGGCTCGGACACCCTCGCCAACGGCGACAGCTACGAGGGCGATTACGTCGACACCATGTTCCAGGGCTTCGGCGTCTTCAAGAACGCCTGCTGCGGCCCGAACAGCTGTCCCGACAGCTGCGTGAAGCGGGGCTGGTGGCAGGACGGCAGGCTTCAGCACGCCTGCGCGTCGCGGGAGGCCTGCCAGAAGATCGTGAAGCTGGAAAACCTCGTCCGCAAGGCCGAACGGGAACTTCGCTGCGACGATGCCCAGAAGCTCGACCAGGAACTCAAGGCCCTCGCCCGCGGCGTGCTGGACTACGCCAGCTGCGCCAGGGAGCGCCAGTTCAACCAGACCCTGAAAAGCAGCGATCCCCAGGAGATGTACCTGGCTGCCGGCCGCTACGAATCCGACGGCGACCGGGGTCGGGCCAAAGCGGTCTATCGGCGGATGGTCGATCGTTTTCCGAAGCATGCGATGGCCATCAAGGCCACCGACCGGCTGACCCGCCTGGCCGACGTGGAGTCGGTGGAGGCCTCCAACCAGAACGCCATCAACCGGATGGAAGATGCCCAGCGCGAGGCCCGCAGCGCCTCCTACAACCAGTGCCTGAACCGCTACTCCGCGTGTCAGAGCAGTTGCGACGGCCTGCGGGATTCGTCCTCGCGGAACAGCTGCCGGAGCGGCTGCGCCTCCTGTTCGCGCTGACGTTACCCGCGCGCTGACGGCACCGGAGCGCGCGACCGCTCAGGCGTAAGTATCGACGCGGCTGCCGCTGCCCGCACCGGCGCTGGTGATGGCCGCGTAGCTGGCGGCGAGGCCGCTGGCGTTGGCGGAAATTTCATTGTCCTGCGCATCGCCCGAAGGCTCGGCGGACGACATCTCCATCCGCGCCTCCATCGCCATCCGGTCGGCCTGGCTGGCGACCTGCCGATCCTGCGCCGACGGGTCGGCCGGCGCGAGGGCGGCGGAGCGGATGCGTTCGGCCCGGGCGAGGGTTTCTTCCGGCGTGCGGCCCTGGGAGACATCGATGCCCACCTCGCCACCGACGGCGTAGCGCTTGCCGTCCGGGCCGGTCTCGTAGGTAAAGCTGGCACCGTGGGTGATGAGCCCCGAACCGGCGGCCATGTGGGCCGATTCGTGGGCGCGGACGACCCGGTCGCGGGCCTGCAGGCGATTGACGACCTGCTGATCGGACTCGGACAGGGCCGATCCCGCCGCCTGTCCGGCGGCGCCTGTGGAACGCAGGGTGGGGGCCGAAGTAGCCCCGAGCGCGGAAACCGACATGCGTGGGAGGGAAATGCGCGTTACTGGCGCTTAAAGCCTAGACCGAAAAAAGCGCTTCGTCAGCTTTGCGCCCGCGATATTTCGCCGGGCACCCGTGCCCATGCGCCGCCGCGACAAGGCCAGCAGCCCCATGCCCAGCAGCAGCAGCGTGCCAATCGCCGGCTCGGTGACGGCAACGACCACTGGCGTCTGGGTGCCGGAAAAACGGCCCGCCCCGGTAAAGCCAAGGCCGGTGACAAAGGCGGTCGGGTCGGCCGGATCAAGCCCGGCGGAGACCTCGATGCCGGTCACCTGGAAGCGATCCACGCCGGCCGCGCCGAAATCGTAGGCCATGCCCCCGGCCAGATTGCCCGCCAGTAGCTGCAGCGCGCCAGCGGAATCGAAACCGAAGAGGTCATACAGGCCGTCGCCGATGCCGGCGGGCAGCAGCACCGAGCGAAAGTTGGGGTCGCCGGCGCCGGTGGCGTAGGTGTAGCCCACCGCCACGTAGGGGTCGATGTAGAAGGTTGCGCCGGGAACGACGGCCACATCGAAGCGAAAGCTGCCGTCGGCAACGGCCACCGGCAGGTGCACCGCCGGCCCGACCACGACGGACAGCGCCGGCAGCGGGGCCATGAAGACAAGGGCGAGGACCGCCGGACGGAGCAGGCGGAAGATCGGGTTGAGGGCGTTGAGGAGCGTCATGCACTGATCCGCTATTGTTGTCGTTTTCTGACATCCGCATGAAAGTTACGGGGGTCAGATCAACATCAAGCAATTTGCGCACCAAAGCGTGAAAAACCTGACACAGCGCGGCATACAGTTTTACACCGACACCCAAAATGGGCGTCGGTGTAAAAAATCCTGACAGCATCCACGGCCATCGGCGAGACCCGCCGGCGGCGCTGGACGGCGCTACACCTCGCCCAGATACGCGGCGCGCACCTTCGGATCGGCCAGCAGCGCATCGCCCGAACCAGTGAGGGTGATGTGGCCGGATTCCATCACGTAGGCACGTTGGGAGAACTCCAGCGCAAGGTTGGCGTTCTGTTCCACCAGCAGGATGGTCACGCCCTCGGCGGCCACGGAGCTGATCACCTCGAAGATCTTCTCGACTACCAGCGGCGCAAGACCCATGGACGGTTCGTCGAGGAGCAGCAGCTTGGGCCGCGACAGCAGCGCCCGGCCGATGGCGACCATCTGCTGCTCGCCGCCGGAGAGCGTGCCCGCCACCTGCTGGAGCCGCTCCTTGACCCGCGGCAGCATGGTGAACACGCGCTCCAGGTCGGCCTCGACGGCGTCGTCGTCGCGCCGGCAGTAGGCGCCCATGCGCAGGTTTTCTTCGACGGTGAGACGGGTGAAGATGCCGCGGCCTTCGGGCACCAGCGCGAGGCCCTGGCGCAGGCGCTTGTGGGCGGGCAGCTTTTCGATGCGCTGGCCGGCATATAGCAGCTCACCGCCGGCGATCGGCAGGGTGCCGGCGATGGCGTTGAGGGTGGTCGTCTTGCCCGCGCCGTTGGCGCCGATCAGGGAGACGAGCTCACCGGTGGCGAGTTCCAGGTCGATGCCTTTGACCGCCTCGATGGCGCCGTAGGCGATGCGCAGGTCGCGCAGTTGCAGGATAGGAGCACTCATGCCGCCGCCCCCGCCTTGGCGGTGCCTTGGCCGCCCAGGTAGGCGGCGATCACGGCGTCGTTCTGCTGGACCATGGCCGGCACGTCTTCGGCGATCTTCTTGCCGAAATCGAGCACGGCGAGGCGGTCGCACAGGCCCATCACCAGCTTCACGTCGTGCTCGATGAGCAGCACGGTCACGCCGTCGTGGCGGATGGTCTGGACGAGTTCGCGGAGCTTGGCGGTTTCGGTGGCGTTCATGCCGGCGGCGGGTTCGTCGAGGGCCAGCAGCTGCGGCTCGGTGGCCAGCGCGCGGGCGATCTCGAGGCGGCGCTGATCGCCGTAGGAGAGGTTCTTGGACACGGTGTCGGCAAAGCGCTCGATGCCCACGTAGCGGAGCAGTTCGAAGGCGCGTTCGGTGATCAGATGTTCCTCTTCCTTCGCCTGTCGGGTCTGCAGCAGGATCGAGAAGGGGTTGGCGCGGGAGCGGATGTGGTGGCCGGCCATCACGTTTTCCAGCGCGGTCATCTCGCGGAACAGACGGATGTTCTGGAAGGTGCGCGCGATGCCGGCGGCCACCACCAGGTGCGGCTTGCCGGTGGGCAGCTCGGTGCCGTTGAAGACCAGCTCGCCTTCTTCGGGCACGTAGGCGCCGGTGAGCACGTTGAAGAAGGTGGTCTTGCCGGCGCCGTTGGGGCCGATGAGGCCGTACACCTCGCCCTTGCGGATGGTCAGCGACACGTCGGACAGCGCGGTGAGGCCGCCGAAGCGCTTGGTGATGTTCCTGGCTTCGAGGAGGGTGATCACGCCTTGCCCTCCTTGCCCACGACGAGTTCGGGCTTCGAGTAGCGGCTGTGGGCGGGGATCAGGCCTGACGGGCGCAGCAGCATCATGAAGATCATCGCCAGGGACAGCAGCAGCATGCGCAGCACTTCGGGATCGAGGATGACCTTGTCGAAGACCGCCTGCTGCACCGGCACCGCCACGTAGCGCAGCACCTCGGGCAGCGCGGTGAGCGCCAGCGCCCCGACGATCACGCCGGCCAGGTTGCCCATGCCACCGAAGACGATCATCGTGAGCACCGCGATGGATTCCATCAGAGAGAAGCTCTCGGGCGACACGAAGCCCTGAAAGGCCGCGAACAGCCCGCCCGACACGCCGCCAAAGGTGGCGCCGAGCGAGAAGGCCAGCAGCTTCATGTTGCGGGTGTTGATGCCGATCGCCTTGGCCGCCAGTTCGTCGTCGCGGATCGCCGCCCACGCCCGGCCCACCCGCGACACCTGCAGACGCTGCACCAGCAGCACCGACAGCGCCACGAAGGCCAGGAACACGTAGTAGTACAGGAACAGCGAGTTGATGGTGATCTCGTCGCCCACCTTGAGGGGCTTCGAGATGTCCCAGCCGAACAGCACCAGCGGGTCGATCATGTTGATGCCCTGGGGCCCGTTGGTAATGTTGATCGGGTGGTTCAGGTTGTTCATGAAGATCCGCACGATCTCGCCGAAGCCCAGGGTGACGATGGCGAGGTAGTCGCCCCGCAGGCGCAGCGTGGGCAGGCCCAGGATGATCCCTGCCAGCGCCGCAAACGCCGCCCCCATCGGCAGCACCAGCCAGAAGGGCAGATGCAGCTCGAAGTGCGGCGAGGCGAGGAAGGCGAAGGTGTAGGCGCCCACCGCGTAGAAGGCGATGTAGCCCAGGTCGAGCAGGCCGGCAAAGCCCACCACGAGGTTGAGGCCGATCGCCAGCATCACGTAGAGCATGGCGAAATCGAGGATGCGCACCCAGGTCTTGCCGAACAGCATGGCGATGAGCGGCGCGCCGAAGGCGATGGCGAGCACCACCCAGCGGGCTGCCGCCGGGTTGCGCTTGCCGAGATACGGAATGGCGAGGGCGAGTTCGTTCATGGTGACAGTGGTCCTCAGGCGCGGTCGGCCACGCGTTCGCCGAGCAGGCCGGTGGGCCGGAAGATCAGCACGATGCCGAGGATGAGGAAGGCGAAGATGTCCTGGTAGCTGGAGTTGAGGAAGCCGAAGCTCATGTCCTCGATGTAGCCGGCGCCGATGGATTCCACCAGCCCCAGCACGATGCCGCCCAGCATCGCCCCGGCCAGGTTGCCGATGCCGCCCAGCACCGCCGCGGTGAAGGCCTTGAGGCCGGGCATGAAGCCCATCGCGTAGTGGGCGATGCCGTAGTTGGACGAGTACATCACGCCCGCCACCGCGGCCAGCGCCGAACCGATCACGAAGGTGGCGGCGATGATCTTGTTGGTGTCGACGCCCATCAGGCTGGCGACCCGGTGGTTCTCGGCGGTTGCGCGCATGGCGCGGCCGAGGCGCGTCTTGTTGACCAGCAGCACCAGCCCGATCATCAGCACCGCCGATACCACGAGGATGACGATCTGCACCGGGGTGATGAATACGCCGGCCACCGGCTCGATGGGCGTGGTGGAAACCAGCTGCGGGAAGGTGTGGTAGTTGCGGCCCCAGATGATCATCGCGAGGGTCTGGAGCAGGAAGGACACGCCGATGGCGGTGATCAGCGGGGCCAGCCGCGGCGCGTTGCGCAGGCGACGGTAAGCGGTGCGCTCGACGGTGTAGCCGAGGATCATGCACACCACGACCGAGATGCCGAGCCCGGCGAGCAGCGTGGGCACCAGGCCGAGCTCCGGATAGTGGGTCTGCAGCAGGCTGATGGCTTCGAGGGCCACCAGCGCGCCGACCATCAGTACGTCGCCATGGGCAAAGTTGATGAGGCCGAGGATGCCGTAGACCATCGTGTAGCCGAGGGCGATCAGCGCATACACGCTGCCGACCACGAGGCCGTTCACGGTTTGCTGGAGGAGGGTTTCCATGGACGATGCGACCCGGAGAGGATGGAGAAGCAGGAGGGCGATTGTAGTCCGGCGGCAATCAGGCGATGCCGCCGGGCCGGAGCGCGCCGAGGCCGCTCCGGCAGGGAACGCGTTTTACTGCACCGGCTCCCACTTGCCGCCCTTGAACTGATAGACGGTGACGGCGCCATCCTTGATGTCGCCCTTGGCGTCGAAGGCGACCGTGCCGATCACGCCGGGGAAGTTGACCTTGCCGATGGCCGGAGCGTACTTGGCCGGGTCGGACGAGTTGGCGGCCTTCATGGCCTCGATGATGGCCGAGGCGGCGTCGTAGGCGTAGGGCGCGTAGATCTGCACGTCGGCGTTGAAGCGCTTCTTGAAGCGGGCGTTGAAATCCTTGCCGCCCGGCATCTTGTCCAGCGGCAGGCCCGGCTGAGTGCAGTAGGCGTTGGGGCCGATGGCGTCGCCAGCCAGCTTGATGATCTCGCCGGTACAGCCGCCGTCGCCGGTGATGAACTTGGCGTTGATGCCCAGCTGCTTGATCTGCTTGAGCATCGGGCCGCCCTGGGTGTCCATGCCGCTATAGACGATCACGTCCGGCATCTTGCCCTTGATGCGGGTGAGGATGGCGAGGAAATCGGTGGCCTTGTCGCTGGTGAATTCGCGGGTGACCACGGTGCCGCCGCTGGCCTTGACGGCCTTGTCCACCTCGTCGGCGAGGCCCTGACCGTAGGCGGTGCGGTCGTCGATGATGGCAACCTTCTTGCCCAGGGTGGTGGCCGCGTACTTGCCGATGCCCAGCCCCTGCTGCACGTCGTTGGCGATGGTGCGGAAGGTGGCCTTGAAGTTCTGCTGGGTGAGCTTGGGGTTGGTCGAGGCCGGCGAGACCTGCGGAACACCGCCTTCGTTGTAGATGCGCGAGGCGGGGATGGAGGCGCCGGAGTTGAGGTGGCCGACCACGCCCTTCACGCCCGCATCCACCAGACGCTGGGCCACGGTGGTGGCGGTCTTCGGGTCGGCCGCATCATCTTCGGCCATCACTTCGAACTTCACCTTCTTGCCGCCCAGGGTCACGCCCTTGGCGTTGTATTCCTCGACGGCGAGGCGCACGCCGTTCTCGATGTCCTTGCCCAGGTGCGACTGGGTGCCGGTGAGCGGCGCGGCGGTGCCGAGCTTGACGACTTCCTGGGCCTGCACGGCGGATGCACCAAGACCGAGCACGGCAAGGGCGACAAGGGTGATTTTCATGCGGTTTTCTCCTCTGGAGGGTTCAGGCAAGGCGTTTCAAGCAAATTTGGCGCCACGCGCGCGGCGCCGTGTCGATCGTTTTGGCGCCGGACGTCAGGGCCGGACTTCCCACTTGCCGGCATTGAACTGGTAGAGCGCCACGCCGCCTTCACGCACGTCGCCGTTGGCGTCGAAGGCGATGTTGCCGGTGACGCCCTTGAAGGCCACCTTCTGCATCAGGGGCAGGTACTTGGCGGGCTCGGCCGAGTTGGCGAGCTTCATGGCCTCGATGAGGGCGCTGGCGGCGTCGTAGCTGTAGGGCGCATAGAGCTGCACCGGCACGTTGAAGCGCTTGGTGAAGCGCTCGTTGAAGGCCTTGCCGGCGGGCATCTTGTCCATCGGGATGCCGGCCTGGGTGCAATACACGTCGCTGCTCATGGCGGCGCCGGCGATCTTGATCATCTCGGCGGTGCACGCACCATCGCCTCCCAGATACTTGGCGGTGATGCCCAGCTGCTTCATCTGCTTGAGGAGCGGCGCGCCCTGGGCGTCCATGCCGCCGTAGAAGATGGCATCGGGCCTGGCGGCCTTGAGCTTGGTGAGGATGGCCGCGAAGTCGGTGGCCTTGTCGTTGGTGAATTCACGCCCCACCGGCTTCACGCCGCGCTGCTTGAGGCTGTCCACCAGCGCGTCGGCGAGGCCCTGGCCGTAGGCGGTGCGGTCGTCGATCACCGCGATGCGCTCGGCCTTCAGCACATCAACGGCAAAGCGGGCCATCGCGTTGCCCTGCTGGAGATCGTTGGCGATGACCCGGTAGGTGGTCTTGAAGCCCTGGCGGGTCAGCTTGGGGGTGGTGGACGACGGCGTGACCGCGGGCACACCGCCCTGCTCGTAGATGCGCGAGGCGGGGATGGCTGCGCCAGAGGTCACGTGGCCGACCACACCCTTCACGCCGGCATCCACCAGACGCTGGGCAACGGTGGTGGCGGTGCGCGGATCGGCCTGGTCGTCCTCGGCCATCAGCTCGAAGCGGACTTTCTGGCCGCCGAGGGTCACGCCCTTGGCGTTGGCATCCTCCAGCGCCAGCTGGGCGCCGAACTGCTCGTCCTTGCCCACATGGGAAATGGGGCCGGTGAGGGGGCCGGCAAAACCGATCTTCACCACCACGTCGGCGAGCACCGCGGTGCTCGCGGCCATCGTCACGCCGGCCACGGCCAGCATCGTCACGGAGCGTTTCACCTGTTCATCCTCCACAAAGGGTGTTCATGCCAGAATGGGCTGATTGTAACCAAGCCCGGCCATTTTGGCGGGTTGCCGCCACCTCGATACCGCTGGAGACCCTCCGATGCATAAACTGCTGTCTTTCCTTCTTGGCGCCCTGGCCCTCGTCGGGCTCGCGGGCTGCGACGCGGTCAACATGAAAGACCTCAAACCCGGCGTTTCCACCGGCTACGACGTGCGCGACAAGTTCGGCACGCCCGGCATCGAATGGCGCAACGACGATGGCAGCGTGACCTGGGAATACACCCGCCAGCCCCAGGGCACCGAATGCTTCATGATCACCGTGGGGCCGGACAACATCCTGCGCAGCATCGAGAACGTGCTCACCCCTGCCAACTTCGCCCGCATCCAGCCCGGCTGGACCAAGGACCAGGTGCGCCGCCTGCTGGGCAAGCCGCGCTCGGTGCAGAAGTTCGCCCTCAAGAAGGAAGAAGTGTGGGACTGGCGCCTGCCGCCGGAAATCAGTGTCGACGTCTTCTTCAACGTCCACTTCGACGAGGCCGGCGTGGTCACCGGCACCAGCCGTTCGACCGAACAAAAGAGCAGTTGAACCCGGGCAGGTGCTCCAGCGTGCACATGGCATGGAGCACCTGTTCAGATACTGGACACCCTGATGCACAGTTCGCGGCGCTGCAGCATTTTTCCGCCTTTCACCCAAGCGGCTGATAAACAAGACTTTTGACCGCATAGGCCGACTTGATTGCCTGCTGGCACGCGCCCTGCTGAATAGACGTCAACGCTGCACGAAGCGTTTTCGATCAAATTCAGGAGGAGACTTCCATGCTGTATGCACTGCCCGGTTCTGCTGACGCCAAGGTTCAATACAAGTCCCGCTACGACAACTTCATCGGCGGCAAGTGGGTTGCCCCGGTCAAGGGCGAGTACTTCGACGTCATCACCCCGATCACCGGCAAGCCCTACACCCAGGCCGCCCGCTCCGGTGCCGAAGACGTGGAACTGGCCCTGGACGCCGCCCACGCTGCCGCCGACAAGTTCGGCCGCACTCCGGCTGCCGAGCGTGCCAACCTCCTCCTGAAGATCGCCGACCGCCTCGAAGCCAACATCGAGAAGCTCGCCTACGCGGAGACCGTCGATAACGGCAAGGCCATCCGCGAAACCCTGAACGCCGACATCCCCCTGGCTGTCGACCACTTCCGCTACTTCGCCGGCTGCCTGCGCGCCCAGGAAGGTGGCATCTCCGAGATCGACGAGAACACCGTCGCCTACCACTTCCACGAGCCCCTGGGCGTCGTCGGCCAGATCATCCCCTGGAACTTCCCGATCCTGATGGCCGCCTGGAAGCTGGCCCCCGCCATCGGCGCTGGCAACTGCGTGGTCCTGAAGCCCGCCGAATCCACCCCGATCTCGATCCTGATCCTGACCGAGCTAATCGCCGACCTGCTGCCGCCGGGCGTGCTGAACATCGTCAATGGCTACGGCCGTGAAGCCGGCATGCCGCTGGCCACCAGCCGCCGCATCGCCAAGATCGCCTTCACCGGCTCCACCGCCACCGGCCGCGTGATCGCCCAGGCCGCTGCCACCAGCCTGATCCCCGCCACCCTCGAGCTGGGCGGCAAGTCCCCCAACATCTTCTTCGAGGACATCATGGCCGCCGACGACGCCTTCCTCGACAAGGCTGTCGAAGGCATGGTGCTGTTCGCCTTCAACCAGGGCGAAGTGTGCACCTGCCCGTCCCGCGCCCTGATCCAGGAATCGATCTACGACCGCTTCATGGAAAAGGTCATGGCCCGCGTCAAGGCCATCAAGCAGCTCAGCCCCCTCGACACCGACAGCATGATGGGCGCCCAGGCTTCCCAGGATCAGCTCAACAAGATCATGGCCTACATGGAAATCGGTCGTCAGGAAGGCGCCCAGTGCCTGACCGGCGGCGACCGCACCCACATGGACGGCGATCTGGCCGGCGGCTACTACATCCAGCCGACCCTGTTCAAGGGCCACAACAAGATGCGCGTCTTCCAGGAAGAGATCTTCGGGCCGGTGCTGGCCGTGACCACCTTCAAGGACGAAGCCGAAGCCCTCGAGATCGCCAACGACACCCCGTACGGCCTCGGCGCCGGCGTGTGGAGCCGTGACGGCAGCCGCGCCTACCGCATGGGCCGCAACATCAAGGCCGGCCGCGTGTGGACCAACTGCTACCACGCCTACCCGGCCCACGCCACCTTCGGCGGCTACAAGGAATCCGGCATCGGTCGCGAAACCCACAAGATGATGCTCGACCACTACCAGCAGACCAAGAACCTGCTGGTCAGCTACAGCCCGAACGCCCTCGGCTTCTTCTGATGTGTTTGTGTCGTCCCTGTTGTAAGTAAGGCAAGGTGTTGCGGGGCGGGAGGAATCCCGTCCCGCTTTTTTCTTGGAGGAGCCCCATGACACCGAGAATCATTGCCACCGACGCCGCCCTCGCCTTCATCAACGAGCTGCGCGGTGAATTCGGCCCCCTGATGTTCGTGCTCTCCGGCGGCTGCTGTGACGGCAGCGTGCCCAACTGCTACAAGCTCGGCGAGGTCATCCCCGGCCAGACCATGCTCCTGCTCGGCGAAGTGGGCGGCGCCCCCTTCTACCTGGGTCATCAGGAGTTCGCCTACTACGGTTCATCCCAGCTCACCCTCGACGTGCGGCCCGGCGGCGGCGGGGATTTCTCCCTCGACTGCGGCAAGGGACGTGCCTTCGTCACCCGCTCGCGGCTGTTCAGCGACGAGGAGCTTGCCGCCGCGGCGCCGGTTTCGGGCGGATAAACCACGCCCGACATTGCCCGGCGCCCGCTTCGCGTATATCTTTTTGTATAGACAACCTAAAGCTGCAGCGATTGGCTGACGTAACAAACGTCGAGCCCGGCCGTTGCAATCCGAAGGTCGGCTCGTCCGCGACCATCCCGGCGCGGGCAACACTCCAGCCCCGGCGGAACTCGAAGATGGCAACCCTTCTCTGGCTTCAGACTGGCGCATGCAGCGGCGACACCATGTCGCTCCTGAACGCCGACAGCCCATCGGTCGAGAGCCTCGTCCGTAGCGGCAGCCTCGACATCCTGTGGCACCCGTCCCTCAGCGCCAAGCCGGCCGGCGCCCTGGGCGAGCTGATCGCCGCCATCGAGGCCGGCACCCAGAGCCTCGACATCCTGTGCGTCGAAGGCAGCATGATCACCGGCCCCTACGGCACCGGCATGTTCGACAGCTACCGGGGTCGCGCCAAGATCGACATCACCCGCGCGCTGGCCGCGCGGGCGCGCCACGTGGTGGCGGTGGGAACCTGCTCGGCCTTCGGCGGCATCCCCGCCGCGCCGCCCAACCCCACCGACTGCACCGGCCTGCAGTTCGACCGCGAACAGCCCGGCGGAATGCTCCCGCCCGAATGGCGCTCGACATCCGGCAACCCGGTCATCAACCTGGCCGGCTGCCCGGTGCATCCCAACACCATCACCCGCAGCCTCGCGCTGCTGGCCCAGGACCAGCCCCTCGAGCTGGATTTCCTCAACCGCCCCCGCGCCTTTTTCAGCAGCACGGTGCACCAGGGCTGCACCCGCAACGAATACCACGAGTACGACATCGAGGAAAAAGACTTCGGCGGCCGCGGCTGCCTGTTCTTCAACCTCGGCTGCCAGGGCCCCAACACCCTCGCCAACTGCAACAGTGATCTATGGAACCGGCGCAGCAGCAAGACCCGCGCCGGCGTGCCCTGCTTCGGCTGCACCTCACCAGGCTTCCCGCGGGATGGCGACCTGTTCCGCACCGAAAAGATCGGCGCCGTGCCGGTGGCCCTGCCCCTGGGCGTCTCCCGTGCCCACTACATGGCCTACAAGAACCTCGCCCACGCCGCTGCGCCGCTGCGCATCAAGAACCGGGACATGGAGACCTGACCCCACCATGGCCCGCACCACCCTCAACGTCGATCTCAACCGCGTCGAAGGCGACCTGGAGTTCCAGGTGGACCTGGACGGCAACCGCATCGTCGACGCCCGCTGCGTCGGCACCCTGTTCCGCGGCTTCGAGCAGCTCCTGATCGGCCGCGCCCCCAAGGACGGCCTCGTCATCACCCCGCGGGTGTGCGGCATCTGCGGCACGGCCCACCTGTACACCGCGGCCCTCGCGCTGGAGCGCCTCGCCCAGCTGCCGGTGCCGCCCCAGGCCACGCTGATTCGCAACCTGTGCCTGATGGCCGAGAACGTCCAGAGCGACCTGCGCCAGAGCTTCCTGTTCTTCACGCCGGATTTCATCCATCCGCGCTACGCCGGCCAGCGCCTCTACCCGGACATCGAAGCCGCCTTCGCGCCCCTCAAGGGCAAGGTGGTGCGCTCCACCCTGGCGGTGTCCCGCAAGGTGGTCGAGCTGGTGGCAATCTTCGGCGGGCAGTGGCCCCACTCGTCGTACATGCTGCCCGGTGGCGTCACCCGCGGCGCCTCCGCCCGCGACCTGATCGACTGCCAGGACATCGTCGATCAGGCCATCGAGTGGTACGAGCAGGACGCCATCGGCGACAGCCTCGACAACTGGCTGGCCCTCGACAGCAGCGACGCCTTTTTCAGCTGGCTCGAAGCCGACGCCCACGCCGCCAGCGCCATCGGCCTCCTCACCCGCTTCGCCCGCGCCATCGGTCTTCAGAAGATCGGCGGCGGCGCCCGCCACTTCCTGTCAGCCGGCGCCTGGCACGACCCGCAGCGCTGGGCCCCGCCCTACACCGACGGCGCAACCCTGATGCCCGCCGGCATCTACCACGCCGACGGGGCCCGCCTCGAAGCCTTCGACCAGGCCCTCGTCAACGAGCACGTCCGCCACGCCTGGTATCGCCCCTACCCCGGCGGCCGCCACCCCTTTGCGGGGGAGACGGTGCCCGACTACCAGCCCGACACCGACCGCTACACCTGGGCCAAGGCCCCGCGTTACGGCGATCTGGTCGTCGAGACCGGCCCGCTGGCCGAGCTCCTCACCGGCGGCGACGCCCTGGTGGCCAGCCTGCTCGCCCTCGAAGGCCCCAACACCTGGCTGCGCCAGTTCGCCCGCCTGCGCCGCACCGCCCACACCCTGCACTGGATGAAGCACCATCTGGCCGACCTTGCCGGCCTGATCGGCACGCCCCACTACATCCCGCCCCCGGCCGACGCCTTCCAGAATGGCGAAGGCTACGGTTTCGTGCAGGCCGCCCGCGGCACCCTCGGCCACTGGCTGCAGATCGAAGACGGCCGCATCAGCCGCTACCAGATCGTCACCCCCACCGCCTGGAACGCCTCGCCGAAAGACAGCGCCGGCCGCCACGGGCACTGGGAGGAGAGCGTGATCGGCGTCGAGCTGGCCGACCCCGCCGACCCGATCGAGATCGGCCACATCGTCCGCTCCCACGACCCGTGCCTGGTGTGCACGGTGCATTTCGTCGGCAGCGGGGAGCGCCATCGCTATGGCGTCTGACCTCCCCCGAGAGGGACGGGGCCTTGCGCCCCGCTCCATTCACGTCATCTGCTTCGGCAACGAGCTGCACGGCGACGACGGCTTCGGCAACGAGCTGCACGGCGACGACGGCTTCGGCCCCGCAGTGCACGCCCGCCTCGCCGCCGCTCCGCTCCCGGCCGGGGTGCGCCTGATGCGCGCCGACCTGGCCGGGCTCTCCGCCATCGGCTGCTTTGAAGGCTGCGCCGAAGCCATCATCGTCGACGCCGTCGCCGGCTTCGGCCCGCCGGGCTCGCTGCACGAACTCGACGCCGACGACTTCGCCGACGCCGCCGCCCGCGACGAAGCCCCGGCCGGCTTCCACGGCGCCGGGGTTGGCGGGCTGCTCCGGCTGCTGCCCGCCGCCCTCGACCACCTGCCGGCGATCCGCCTGGTGGGCGTCGAGGCCGGCCAAATAGCTGCCTTCTCGCCGGGGCTGTCGGCCCCCGTGGCCGACGCGGTGGACGCCGCCGCCACCCGCATCCGGGCGCTGTGGTCATGACCCACACCGACGCCATCCCGATCCGCAACCTGCGCGAGGTCGTCGGCCGGCCAGACCGCCTGTGCGGCGTCGTCGCCCTGCCCGGGCACAACACGCCACTGCACATCCTGGTCGTCCAGCGCAACGATGGCTGGGTCGCCCTGCCCGCTGCCTGCCCCCACGAAGGCCACCGCCTCGACCACAGCCCCGAAGACAGCGACGGCCGCCTGATCTGCCCGGCCCACGGCCTGCAGGTCGAGACCGCCGACGAGAACGCCATCCTCCAGGTGCGTCAGGTGGGCGATGATTTCTGCATCGTGACGACCGACAGCAGCGCCATCACGCACCCCACCCGGGGCGAGGTCGCCCGCCTGCGCATGGAGGTCGAAGCCCTCCGCCAGGCCAACGCCACCCTCGAACAGCAGATCACGGCCGTCACCGGCATGATGGACGCCATGGTGGACGAGGTCAGCGCCAAGTCCCGCCTGCTCGAACAGCAGAGCGCCGAGCAGGTGCGCCTGAGCAGCTTCATCACCAACGTGATGGACACCATGGACAGCCTGCTGCTGGTAATCGACCGCTTCGGGCTCATCAGCCGCGCCAACGCCGCCGTCCGCCGCAGCCTGGGCATCAACCCGACCAAGCTCATCGGCGTCTCGCCCGACACCCTGCTCGCCGACGAGACCCTGGCCGGGCTGCGCGCAGCGTCCCCCAGCTTCGGCCCCGGCACGGTACTGTTCCGCACCATCCTGCAGCAGGGCAGCGTCGAGATGGAGACCTGCCTCGAGAGCCGGCTGCCCGGCATGGGCACGCGCCACTACATCCTGCGTGCCGCGCCCCTCCACGACCGCAGTGGCAAGCTCGAAGGCGTGGTCATCGTCGGTTCCGACATCACCACCCTGCGCCTGCGCGAGCAGGCCCTGAAGGACAGCGAGCAGCGCTTCCGCGACTACTCCGAAGTCTCATCCGACTGGTACTGGGAAACCGACGCCGACATGCGTTTCACCAGCTACATCGGCCGCGGCCCCGAGGGGCACACCATGATCGATCTGGTGCGCGGGCGACGGCGCGAGGAGTTCGCCGCCCCGGAAGATCTGGCCGACACCGAAAAGTGGGCCCGCTTCCACGCCGCGATCGCCGCCCGGCAGGAGTTCCGTGATTTCGAGTACCGCGTCCACCACCCGGTGAAGCTCATCAGCTGGCTGAGCCTGTCCGGCCTGCCGGTCATCTCGCCGGAAGGCGAGTTCCTGGGCTATCGGGGCACCTCCAAGGACATCTCGGCGCGCAAGGCCATCGAGGCCGAGCTGCGCAGCCACCGGGATCACCTCTCCGAACTGGTCGCTGCCCAGACCGCCGATCTCGTCTCCGCCAAGGAAGCCGCCGAGCGGGCCAGCCAGCTCAAGAGCGAGTTCCTGGCCAACATGTCCCACGAGTTCCGCACCCCGCTCCACGGCATCATGTCCTACGCGCGGCTGGGCGAAACCCGCACCGGCCAGGTGCCCAACGAGAAGCTCATCAACTACTTCCAGCGCATCCACCAGAGCGGCTCGCGCCTCGCCGATCTGGTGAACGACCTCCTCGACCTGGCCAAGCTCGAAGCCCGCCGGATCAACTTTGCGCTGCACCCGGGCGACATTGCGGTGGTCGTCGACCGCGTCCATGCGGATCTGGGGGCGCTGTTCAAGCAGCACGGGCTCAATTTCGCCATCGACCGCCAGACCCGCAACACCGTCGCCCGCATCGACCCCCAGCAGCTCCACCACGCGGTGCAGAACCTGCTCTCCAACGCCATCAAGTTCTCGCCGCCGGGCGGCACCATCACCGTCACCTACCGGGATTGCATGCTCGGCAAGCGCGAGGCGGTCGCCTTCAGCGTGCGCGACCAGGGCGTCGGCATTCCGACCGGCGAAGAGCAGCAGATCTTCGAGAAGTTCGTCCAGAGCAGCGCCACCAAGACCGGCGCCGGCGGCACCGGGCTCGGGCTGGCGATCACCAGCGAGATCGTCCGCGGCCACGACGGCAGCATCAACGCCCGCAACCACCCGGACGGCGGCGCGGTGTTCGAGATCCGCATCCCGCGCAGCGCCGAATAAGCCCGGCGCTACTCCGGCACGTACACCAGCCCGCCGTCGGGCATCCGGTAGGCGCTGCCGGCGCGCACCCCGCCCGCCGCCGACTGGCTCGCCCCGTCGCCGCGGAAGTGCTCGATCTTCCGGCCCTCCTTCACCACCACCTCCATGCCCGGCGTGCCCGGGTTGCGGACCACCGTCACCCGCTCGTCGGTGAAGGGGTTGAGCGGGTTCTTCGCCACCGCCAGCAACAGCGCCGCGATGAGCACCAGAAACACGTCGATCAGGTTCACCACCGACAGCAGCGGGTCGTCCCCGTCGGCATCTTCCGTCAGCCGGCGCCGCAGGCCGCTCATCGCGCCACCTCGGCGGCCATGGCGGACGGGCGCAACGCCAGATCGCCCTTCTCGATGGCCAGCAGGTCGTCGGCGTACCAGCGCCGGCGTACGTGGCCGACCCAGTAGGTCAGCGCCGCCGCGATCAACGCCAGGATCACCGCCGAGAAGGCCACCGTCAGGCTGCGCGACACGTCACCCAGATCGCCCTCACCCAGCGCCTTGAGGGCCGGGCCCATGGGGATCATCGTCGCCACCAGCCCCAGCATCGGCGCCATCCGGGTGGCGATGCGCACCAGCTCCAGCCGGGCCACGGCGATGGACTCCAGCTCGGCCGGCTGCAGGCGCGGGTCAGCCCGGCGGGCCAGGGCCAGCTCGAAGCCCGCCGCCACGCCCGCCCGGCGCTGGACCATCTGCCACAGAAAGGCGCCCAGCGCGTAGAAGGCGTACAGGAAGAGCAAGCCGATGGCGGCGAGCACCGGGATCAGGAACAGCTGGCTGGCCTCGTACATCAGGCCGTCGATGGAAGGGGGCATGGTTCAGGCTCCGGAAAGGACAGGGGAAGGGGCGACGCGCCGGCCCCGCAGGGCCTGCCCGAGGGCGCCGGCGGCAAAGGCGGTGAGCAGCACCGCCAGCAGGCCGGCGGCGGGTTGCGATGGGGCGGGCACGGCGGGCGAAGCCACCGGCTCGAGGCGCAGGCCGGCGGGTAGAGGCGGCGGGGCCGGATCGACGACAGGCCGGGCTTGGTCAGGCGCATCCGCCGGCGGCAGCGCTGGCGCGGCAACGGGGGGCAAGGCCGGCGTCTGGCTGAGCCGACGGGCCAGCGGCGCCGCCGGGCCCATGCGCTCCACCGGCCGCGCGGCCTGCTCCTGCAGTTCGCCCGGCAAGGGGCTGGCTTGCACCGGCGGCGGCACGCCCACGCCGCGGGTCGAGCCGTCCCGGTCGCCCACGTGGTAGCCGGTACGCAGGAATTCGATGGCGTCGGGGTTGCCCTCCGCCGCAGCGGCCTCGAACCACCGGCGGGCAGCGGCCTCGTCCTTCGGCACGCCCTTGCCCTCGTGCAGCGCACTGGCGTAGTGGAGCTTGCCCAGCACCGCGTAGGGCGAATCGCCGGATTCGGCGGCGCGACGCATCAGCTCGGCCGCGCCGGCCAGATCGCGGGGGATTTCGGCGCCATCCTGGAGCATCAGCGCCTTCCAGATCATTGCGCCGATGTAGCCGGCGGCGATGCAGCGGTCGAAGATCTTCATCGCCGTCGCGTGGTCGCCGCACTTCTCAAACAGGTAGCCCTTGCTGCACACCATCAGGCTGGCGGGCTGGTCGGCGAGGTATTCCAGGGTCTGGTCGCCCACCACATGGGCGAGGTCGGTGGGCTCGCCGGTCTGAGGCACCGGGCCGCCGCAGAACAGGTTGCCCGCCGCGGCCGCCGCGCCAGAGGCACACATCAGGGCCACAACAGCGGCCCTCTTCAGATCGAGCATGGTGGTTTCCGTCGGTTGCGGACAGGGCCACCGGGCACCCGTCTCCCGACCCACTCTAGGGCCGCGCCGGCGGGCGGTCTGCGGCATCCTGCCCTGGATCAAACGGGCAATTTGCCCGACCCCGGCCGCCCGCCAGAAACGGGCGCAATGCCCGGCACCCGGCGGGCAGATTGACCTCGGCGAGCCCGCACCAGGCAGGGTTTACTGGCAGCCGCCAACCGGCCAGACCCCATCACCCCAGGAGACCCCATGCCCCACGCCTTCAACACCGACGCCATCCGCTGGCAGCCCTTCGGCGACTTTCCCCACTTTGCGTATTCGATCCTGCAGGTGGACCTGCCGCGCCGCATCGCCGACGTGCTGTTCCGCTTCGACGCCGGCCAGCAGATCGTCCTGCACCGCCACAAAGCCCTCAACCACACCTTCGTGATCCGCGGCGAGCACCGGCTCTACGAGATGGACGGCCGCCTGCGCGAGGTGCGCCCCAGCGGCAGCTACACCGTCTCGCCCGCCAGCGAAGCGCCCCACCGGGAAGGCGGCGGCGCGGAGGACGCGATCGTGCTGTTCAGCATGCGGCCGCTGCCGGGCGAGATCCTCTACGAGATCCTCGACGACGCCGGCCAGACCATCGCCGAGCTGACGCTGGAAACCCTGCAGGCGCTGTTCGAGGCCCAGCAGGCCGCCGAGGCCGCGCCCGCCTGAACCGCCTCAGATCAGCCCGAGGCGCAGCGCCAGCCGGGTCAGCTCGATGTCGCTGCGCACACCCAGCTTGCTCTTGATCTGGTAGTGGCAGTTCTGCACCGTCTTGGCCGAGATCGACAGGCGCGTGCCGATCTCCTCCGGCCCCAGCCCATCGAGCAAGAGGCGCAGGATCTCGAACTCCCGCGGGGCCAGCTCGGCGAGCGGCTCCCGCGGGCGGTCGATGAGGGCCAGGGCCAGCTCCGGCGCGATGTCCGGGCTGATCACCTGACGTCGCGCCGCCACCTGATACACCGCGTTCACCAGCACCTCGGGCGGGCTGCTCTTGGTCACGTAGCCCAGGGCGCCGGCCCGCAGGGCCTGGGTGGCGAAGAGCGGCTCGCGGTGCATCGAGAACACCAGGATGCGTGCCCCGGCGTCCCGCTGGAGCAGACGCCGGATCAGCTCGACCCCGCCCATGTCGGGCAGGCTCAGGTCGAGCACCACCACGTCGGGCCCGTGGATGCGGAAGCGGTCCATCGCCTCCCGGGCGGTGGCCGCCTCGGCCACGATGGCCAGATCGGGCCGGGTTTCCAGCAGGCGGCGGTAGCCCTCGCGCACCACCGCGTGGTCGTCCACCAGCAGCAGGCGGGTCTGTTCAAGCATCATCGTGCTCCGTGGCCAGCAGCGCTTCGGGCGGAAAATCCGCCCGCACCCGCATCCCGCGGGGCGCCAGGGGTTCGAGGGCGAAGCGCCCGCCCAGTGCCTCGACGCGCTCGCGCATGCCCAGCACGCCCAGGCCGCTACCGGGGCTCGGCGGGGCATCGCCGTCGCCGTCGTCCTCCACCCGCAGCCGGCAGCCGGCGCCGTCGCGCTCAAGGCTCACCGCCACCCGGCCGGGCGTGCCGTGGCGCAGGGCGTTGGTGAGGCTCTCCTGCACGATGCGGTACAGGCTCACGGTCAGATCAGCGGGCAGCGCGTCGATCTCGCCTTCCACCACCAGCGCAAAATCGCAGCCGGGCTCACGCCGCCGCCAGCCGGCCACCAGCTGATCCAGCGCGGCAGCGAGGCCGAACTCTTCCAGCCCCACCGGCCGCAGCTGGTGCAGGATGCCCTGCAGGCTTTCCATCATGTGCCCGGTCACCGCCGACACCGCCCGGGCCGCCGGCAGCAGCGTGGGGTCGGTCGATTCGGCCCGCGCGGCGATGAAGGCCGCCTCGGCCCCCACCGACGCCAGGCACTGGCCGAACTCGTCGTGCAGCTCGCGGGCCAGCCGGCGGCGCTCCTCCTCGCGCACCGCCAGCAGGCGCTGGGCCAGCTGGCGCTGGGCGGCGAGAGTCTTCTGGAGCTGCTCGGCCAGGTGGTCGAAGCCGGCGGCGATGCGGCGCAGCTCGATCAGCCGCGGGCGCGGCATCCGCGCCGACAGGTCGCCGGCCTCCATCCGCCCGAGCACCGCCAGGATCTGGTCGGCCGGGCGCAGGGCGCGGCGCACCGGGCGGTAGATCAGCAGGTTGAGGAGCAGGATCGCCAGGCTCATGCCCAGCACGGTGCGGATCTGCACCCACGCGGCGTGGCCCTCGCTGTCCAGATCCGGCGTGACGACGAACTCGCCCACCTTGACGCCCGGGTACTGGCCGATCACCCCGCGATAGGCGAGATCCGGGCCGATCAAGCGCTCCAGCAGCCAGCGCACCGGGGCCGGCGCCGCGCCGTCTTCGTGGAAGCAGCGATTCACCACCGGACGTTTGTAAAGGTCTTCCACCGCCACGCAGATGCCCAGCAGCGGGCCGATGCCATCCAGCGACGACAGGGAGAGGCCGTCCAGGCTGCGCCGGAAGGCGTCACGCAGTTGGTCCGCCTCGCCGGCGATCAGCCGCTCGACGGTGACGCCGGAGCGGGAGATATGGCCCCGGATGCGCTCCCGCGTCTGGTGGAGCACCACCACGGTGGCCAGCACGCCGATGGCCAGCGCAAAGAGGCTCACCCGCAGGAGCAGGTGGTGTTTGAGATCCACCGCGGCCGGGGCGGCGGGCGGTGCGGGCGGGCGATCGGTCATGCAGGCAGAAGGGGGATGAGGACACCGCCCCGCCGTGGGCGGCAGGGCGTCATGCGCCCCGCAGATTACCCCATCCCCGCCGGGCAATTTGCCCGGATCGCCACGGCGGCGCGGCCTGCCGTGGCGTGGCGTCGATCAGCGACGGCGGCGCAGCAGGCCGCCCACGCCCAGCGCGCCCAGCAGCAGCGCCAGGCTGCCGGGCTCCGGCGCCTCATGCACCGAGAAGGCGGTGGCGTCGGGGCTGGAGAAGTTCAGCGCAAACGGGTCGCCGTTATAGAGCGAGACGCCGGCGAGGTGGAAGGTAGCCTTGTCGTCGGCCAGGCAGAACCAGCCGTTGTCGCGGTTGGTGCCGGGATCGCCGCAGCGCACGCCCACGGTGTAGGCCACGAAGGGGTCGATACCCAGCACGAAGTCGTTGTCGAAGCTGTTCACCAGCTTGATGTCGGTGAAATCGAAGGTCCAGTTGCCCCGCTCCGGCAGATACATGTAGAGGTCGCGGGCTGCGCCGTTTACGTCGAAATAGACGTTTTGCGACAAGACCGTACCGTTCTGGCTGGTGGCCTTGAGCACCGTCGACACCGCCTGCGGGGTGAATTTCAGGTTCTCCTGGATCTTCAGATCCACCCCGGCCTTCACGCTGCCGATGCCGATGTTGGCGCCCACGCCGGGCGAGGCGAAGGTCATCACGTCGCTGGCAGTGGTGACCTGATCGAGGGCCGGCCCGGTGGCCAGCGTGCCACTCAGGGAGTAATTGGCACAGATGATGCATACATCGCTACCAATCGCATGGGCGATCACATTGAGGCTGGCGCCGATCGACGACGTGAGCGACTGCCCGGCCGTGCCGTTGAAAGCAAAGGTGCCGCGCCACACCTCGCTGTCGCCACCGGCCCAGTTCATGTACGAACCGCTGATGGTGCCGGCGTAGGCGCCGGAAATCGTGCCCGTGCTGGCCGACACCGCGTACGAAATGCCCAGCCCGTCCGAACCGAACATGCGCGACGAACTGAAGCTCGCCGACGAGCCGCCGGGCCCCCAGAAGCTCTGGCTGGCGGCGTTGAAGACGAGATTCTGGCTGTAGCTGACGACGGTGGCGTGGGCAGCCGGCGCAACAGCGGCGCCGGCCAGCAGCGCGGCTGCCGTCCAGGATTTGAAAGACATGGTGAGACCCCCTGAAGCGTGTTGTTTTATCGACATGGCAGACCGCGACGCAAGCGCTGCCTGCGAAGCCCAGCCTATCCGACAAAGGGTTCCAGATCGGTTACACCCGGCTACCATCCGCCCCGGGCGGAACAAAGCCCCGGGCGCGCCAGTCCGACCCGCATACTTCAAATAACAATCATTCCCCCAACACGATCATGCCGACCCTCGAAACCCTGCCCTTCGACAACGCCTTCGCCCGGCTGCCGGACGCCTTCTACACCCGGCTGCCGCCCACCCCGTTGCCCGATCCCTACCTCGTCGCCGCCAGCCCCGCCGCCGCCGCGCTGATACAGCTCGACCCCGCCGAGTTCGCCCGGCCCGAGTTTGCCCAGATCTTTGCCGGCAACCAGCTGCTGCCGGGCAGCGAGCCCCTGGCCGCGGTGTATTCCGGCCACCAGTTCGGGATGTGGGCCGGCCAGCTGGGCGACGGCCGCGCCCACCTCCTGGGCGAAGTCGCCGGCGCAGGCAGCGGCTGGGAGATCCAGCTGAAGGGCGCCGGTCAGACGCCCTACTCGCGCTTTGCCGACGGCCGCGCGGTGCTGCGCTCGAGCATCCGCGAGTTCCTGTGCTCCGAGGCGATGGCCGCGCTGGGCATCCCCACCACCCGCGCCCTGTGCGTGGTGGGCTCCAACGAGCCGGTGCGCCGCGAGACCATCGAGACCGCCGCGGTGGTCACCCGCCTCGCGCCGAGCTTCATCCGCTTCGGCTCCTTCGAGCACTGGGCCGCCCGCAAGCGCACCGACGAACTCCGCCAGCTGGCCGACTACGTGATCGACCGCTTCCGCCCCGAATGCCGCGACGCCGCCAACCCCTACGCCGCGCTGCTGGCCGATGTGGCCCGGCGCACCGCCAGCCTGATGGCCCAGTGGCAGACCGTGGGCTTCATGCACGGGGTGATGAACACCGACAACATGTCCATCCTCGGCCTCACGCTCGACTACGGCCCCTTCGGCTTCATGGACGCCTTCGACGCCGGCCACATCTGCAACCACTCCGACGACCACGGCCGCTACAGCTACCGCGCCCAGCCCCAGATCGGCCACTGGAACCTCTACGCCCTGGGCCACGCCCTGTCGTCGCTGGTGGGCGAGCGGGCCGACGTGCAGGCCGCCATCGAGGACAACTACACCACCACCTTCGAGGCCACCTTCATGGCCCGGGTGCGCGCCAAGCTGGGCTTTGCCGATGCGTTGCCCGGCGACGAGGATTTCGTCGGCGAGACCTTCGGCCTGCTCCAGCGCCTGCGCATCGACTTCACCCAGTTCTTCCGCTTCCTGTCGGCCCTGCCGGCCGAGGTGGACGACGCCCACCGCGCCGCCACCGACGCCCCGCTGCGCGACATCGTGATCGACCGCTTCGCGCTGGACGCGTGGATCGACCTGTGGCGCGCGCGACTCAAGGCCGAAGGCCGGCCTGACGCCGAACGCCAGGCCGCCATGCGGGCCGTCAATCCCAAGTACGTGCTGCGCAACTGGATCGCCGAATCCGCCATCCGCGCCGCCCAGGCGGGGGATTTCAGCGAGACGGCCACGGTGCTTGCCTGCCTGTCGAAGCCCTTCGACGAGCAGCCTGATTTCGAGCGCTTCGCCGCCCCGCCGCCGGATTGGGCGGGGAGCCTGTCGGTGAGCTGTTCGAGCTGAAAACGCGCGCTGGCGCGGCTCACCGCCGCCAGCGCTCATGACCGGCGAATGACCGTCTGCACCAGGCGTGCGGACGGCATGAAAGGAGGCGTTTCACGCTTCGTGCAGCACGGCACGAATTGTAAAAAATCGGGTCAGATTTGCGTGGGCGGTGCCGTAAAGCCTGCCTGTCCCGATCGGAGCCTCCCCATGCCCCACGCGCCGCCGGCCCACATCGCGTCGGCCCTTTTCGTCCATAGCCCGGAAGCGCTCGTCTGCTGTCGCCAGGGGGGCGAGGTCGTCGCGGCCAACGAGGCAGCGTGCCGGCTGCTGGGCTACGCGACGGACGCATTGCTCGGGCGCAATGTTGCCGAGCTGTGCGACCTGCCCCAAGCCGGGCTCGACACCGCCACCGAAGGGGCCCGCTGGCAGGGTGAGTTCCGCTGCCGGCGCGCCGGCAACGCCGACTTCATCGCCGAATTCCACGCCAGCGCCTTCCAGACCGACGACGCGGGGCTCTGGATCTGCCTCGCCCTGCGCGACATCACGCGCCAGCGCACCGCCGAACAGCAGCTGCGCGCCAGCGACGAGCGCCACGCGCGGGTGCTTGAAGGGAGCAACCAGGGCTTCCGGGAATGGAACCTCAAGACCGGGGCCTTCGAGGTGAGCGCCCGCTACGAGTCGATGCTCGGCTTCGAGCTGGGCGAGCGCACGCTGGCGGTGGAGGCGTGGCCCAAGGCGGTACACCCGGATGATTTTCCGACGGCCGTAGCATCCATCGAGCGCCACCTCCAGGGCCTGGCGCCCTTTCACGAAGCCGAGCTGCGCTGCCTGACCAAGGACGGCAGCTGGAAGTGGATCCTGACCAAGGGCCGCGTCATCGAGTGGGACACCGATGGCTCACCGCTGCTGATGGCCGGCACCCACTCCGACATTTCCGAGCGCAAGCAGGTCGAAGCCGAGCTCGACCGCCATCGCAACCACCTCGAAGACCTCGTGCGCCAGCGCAGCGCCGAGATCGACGTGCTCTACAACCAGGCACCCTGCGGCTACCACTCCATCGACGCGCAAGGCCAGTTCGTCGCCATCAACGACACCGGGCTGCGGATGCTCGGCTACCGCCGCGACGAGGTGATCGGCAAACTCAACATCCGCGACGTCCTGGCGCCCCACGAGATCCCCCGCTTCGAGCGGCAGTTTGCCGAGTTCAAGGAAACCGGGCGGATCACCGACGTGGAGATCGACGTCCTGCGCAAGGATCGCAGCATGCTGCCCGTGCGGATCAGTGCCGAACTGATCCGCAACGCCGACGGCAGTTACGCCTTCAGCAGCACCACGATGAGCGACAACCGCGAGCGCAAGGCCCTGGACGCCCACATCGCCGCCCTCTACGCCGAGCTGCAGCGTCGCGCCGCCGAGGCCGAGGCCGCCAGCCAGGCCAAAAGCATCTTCCTGGCCAACATGAGCCACGAGATCCGCACCCCGCTCAACGCCATCATCGGCATGACCCACCTGCTGCATCGCACCCCGCTCGACGCCCGCCAGGCGGCCCAGCTCGGCAAGATCGACGCCGCCGGCCGCCACCTGCTGCAGGTCATCAACGACATCCTCGACATCTCCAAGATCGAGGCCGACCGGCTGCAGCTCGAACAGACCCCCCTGAACCCGGCCTCGCTGCTGCACGAGGCGGCCGCGCTGATGGAAAGCCGCGCGACCGAGAAATCCCTGCGCCTCGTCGTGGAGGCGCCGCCTGAGCCGCAACACCTGGTGGGCGATCCGACCCGCCTGCGCCAGGCGCTGCTCAACTTCGTCAGCAACGCCATCAAGTTCACCGACAGCGGCAGCGTCACCCTGCGCCTCGGCATCGCCGCCGACAGTGCCGAGGACGTGCTGCTGCGCTTCGAGGTGGAGGACACCGGCCCGGGCATTGCCCCGACGGTACTGGCCAGCCTGTTCAACACCTTCGAGCAGGGCGACAACACCACCACCCGCAAGCACGGCGGCACCGGCCTCGGCCTCGTCATCGCACGCCGCCTGGCCCAGTTGATGGGCGGAGACGCCGGCGCCACATCAACGCCGGGCGTCGGCAGCGTGTTCTGGTTAACCGCCCGTCTGAAGAAAGCCGTCGGCCCGGCAGCTCAGCCGGAACCCGAGGCCGACAACTTCGAGGCGCTGCTGGTAGGCGCCCTGCAGGGCGCGCACGTACTGCTCGCCGAGGACGACCCGGTGAACCAGGAGATCGCCCGCGAGCTGCTGGGCGAGCTTGGGCTGTCGGTGGATGTGGCCAGCGACGGCGCCGAAGCGGTCAGGATGGCCGCGGCGAGCGACTACGCGCTGATCCTGATGGACATGCAGATGCCGAAGATGGACGGACTCGCCGCCACCCGCGCCATCCGCGCCACCCCCAGAGGGCAACAGGTGCCGATCGTCGCCATGACCGCCAACGCCTTCGCCGAGGATCGCCAGCGCTGCACCGAGGCCGGCATGAACGACTTCCTCTCCAAGCCCGTCGAACCGGCGCTGCTCTACGCCACGGTGATCCGCTGGCTGCGCCAGCACTGAAACCGGCGCTCAGAACACCCAGCCGCCGTGGCTCCCGGCCACGGCGCCGACCACCACGATCAGGCTGACGGTCAGCAGCACCACATGCGCGCGCTGAATGCGCGCCATCGTGCCCAGCGGATCGCGGCGGGCGTGGGTCTGGAAGAGCTTGTGGAGCACGAAGGGCTCCAGCACGAAGAGCATCAGCGCAAAGATCGTCCACACCGCCACCATCCCGTGCATCCACCACCAGCCGGCGAAGTCGGCAAAGCGGCTCCAGGCGTCCAGCCGCCACGTCAGCCACAGGCCCGATGCGCCGGCCAGCAGCACACTCCAGCGGGCGATGGCGGCGAATCGGTGCTCCAGGCGTTCGAAGAGCTCCAGCTGGCTGGCCGCCTCGACCTGGGCCCGGCAAGCGGGGATCAGCACCATCGTCACGAAGGCCACGCCACCAATCCACAGCAGCACCGCCAGCACGTGCAGCGCCCGGGCGATGGCAAAGTCGTTGAAGCCAGTCACGGGGATTTCCTCTCCGGTTTCGGTGCGGCAAACGCCGCTTCGTTGTGACGCGCCGCCTCGCCGCTCACCCACTGGAGCAGCGGGCCGCGGGGGTTGTCCTGCTGGGTAGTCTCGCAGGCGCTCACGCACTGGGCGCATTGGGTGCAGGTGAACATCGTGCGCTTGATGTTGCGCGGCTTGAGGCGCATCGGGCAGACGTGGTCGCAGGCGCTGTAGCAGCTGGCGCAGTCGGCCGCCCGGTCGCGCTCGAAGCCGACCACCATCGCCTCCCGGTTGCCCATCCACGCCAGGCTCTGGAACATCCCCACCGCGCAGGCGTAGCGGCAGAACAGGTGGCGGGCGAAGAGAAACTCCGCCGACAGCACCACGGTGCCGGCGGTGATGAAGATGAACTCGTTGCGCGTCGGCGTGCCGGCCAGCAGGTGGCCATACACCTGGAAGGGCGGCAGCAGGTAGGTGAGCAGCACCACCGCCCACACGAAGGCAAAGCCCACCGCCAGGGGCACGGTGATGAACCACCAGCGGCTGTCGTAGCGCACCGGGCGGCCGTCGGGCTCGCGGGGCGGGAGCTGACGCGACTCCCACACGCTGGGCTTGCCGGTGGCCCGGCGCATGTAGGCGTTGATCGTCTCGACCACCGAGAAATGCGGGCACAGCCAGCCGCAGTACAGCCGCCCCCACTTCCACGACACCCAGATCAGCACCCCGCCGGCGACGAGGATGGGCAGCAGCACCCGGCCGATCACCCGCCCCACGGCGCCCAAAGCGTCGATGCGGCCGGCGGAGAAATCCTCCAGCCCGGCGTGCCATTCAAAGCCCAGCAGCCACGCGTGGCCAGCCACCAGGTCGTAGCGCAGCAGGTTGAACACCGGCGCCAGGACGAACAACACGAAGAACCCGGCCTGGGCCCAGCGCCGCAGCCGCTGACGGCCACCGTCGGGCGGCGCGGCGGCGGTGCCGACCAGCTTGATGGGGATTACCCGTGCGTTCATGCCGCAGGCCCGATGAGCGGAAAACGGAAGGGCTTGCCGGCCAGCGCCTTGGCGAGGCCAATGGCGCCGCAGAAGATCAGCGTGGAATGGCAGGTGGTGAAATACAGGATCACGATGATCCAGGTGTGGGGTGAGTCGTAGCCACCCGCCAGGATGATGGCGGCGTTGGCCACAACCAGCAGCGCGCCGGCCCACAGGCTGGCCGCCACCGTCTGGCGCAGGTGATTGCGGGCCAGCTCCGGCGCCCGCTGGCGCTCCCGGAACCACAGCACGAGCAGCGCCACGAAGGCGATGCCGGGGATGATCATCAGGTTGGTGAGGTAAAGCGCCTCCGCGGCGACGGCGATCTCGCGGCCGGGGGTGTTGAAATCAAGGCTGGGATCATCCATGGCAGGCCCAGCTTAGTGCGCGGCGGCCGGCGCGTAATTGATGCACCGCAAGACCGGCCAGCACGCCGGCGCTCAGATCACCTCGAGCAGCTTGCCGCGCAGGTGCTCGGCCTCGCGGCGGCCGTCGCGGGAGCTGACGATGGCGTAGTACCACTCGTCGAAGAGGGCGCGCAGGTCGGCCTGGTTGCGGGCGGCCTCGATGCGATCTTGTAGGGAGCTCGTGCCCAGCGCACCGACGAAGGCGTTGAGGGTGTTGAGCATGAAGTTGCGGGCCTTCTGCAGGCGCACCGGATCGTCGCCCGGCGGGTGCAGCCGGAAGGTCGTCATCGACGGCATGACCACCGGCGCCTCGTGGGCCCGTCCGCTCGGCCCGGCCACGCCGGCCATCTCGATGTAGCCTTCTTCTTCGAGCAGGCCCAGGGTGTGCTGGAGGTCGTCGTACTGGAGCATGTCGCGCAGTTCGGCAACCGTGCGTTTGCCATCCACGAATATCAGCACCCGACGCACGCGCGGACTGAGCCCCCCGGCCCGGCTGGTGATCTCGGCGTGACCGCGCTCGGTCTTGGTAAAAATGACGGCCATGCTGTCTGTCTCCCCGTGTCCCGTGGTGCCGGGTGGTGATTGCTTTTTTCGGGACATTGTAACGATGTCATGCCGATGCGGGCAGCCGCCCTTTCAGATTGTCGTCACCGGGCAGAACCGCCCGCCGGGCCGTATAGTCGGGGGGTCTTCCTCATCCTGCGAGCTGCTCATGCGTCCGATCCTCTGTCTGCCCTTCCTGCTTGTCGCCACGCTGGCCGCTGCGCCAGCCTCGGCCATCGACGTCGACCTGTCGATCCGCGCCCCCGGCGTGTCGCTCTACATCGGCGACCGCAACCGGGACGGCCGTTACTGGGACGGCGACCGCTGGCGCGACGAGGCCTGGTGGCACGACAACTGCCATCGCTACGAGGGCCGCAAGAACTTCCGCGGCCGCTGCGAACCCCACCCGGGCCGTGGCAACGAAGGCCACTGCCCGCCGGGTCAGGCCAAGAAGGGCCGCTGCTAGACCGCCAGGGCCAGCCGCTCGGCGAGCCCCACCAGCTCGTCCGAGCGGGCAAGGCCGGTCACGAAGCGCCGGGGAATCCCCGACAGCCCCGCCTGGGCCCCCGCCAGCGCACCGGCGAGCATCGCCCGGGCGAGGTTCTGCCCGCCGCCATTGACCGCGTGGAGCACCGTCGATTCAAAGTCGCCCGCAAAGCGCGCCGCCAGGTAATACGCCGCCGGAAACTGGTGATACACCGCGCAGGGCATGCCATACACCAGCGAGGCCTTCCACGCGGGCTCGATGCGCACGCCGGGGTCGAGCGCGGCGCGGGCGATGTTGGACGGGCCCAGCAGCGCGTCCGGCGACGGGAAGCGCCCCAGGGTGGGGGCTTCGGCGCCGGTCGGGGCCTGCAGGTTGCCGCTGGTCACCGCATGAAAGGGCAGCTCGCCAGATTTGACCCGCGCCATCAGCTTGCCCGACAGCTCGCCGTCGAGGATGTGGCCTTCCACCAGCATCCCGAGCACCGCGCCGAAGGCGACGGTCATCGCCAGCACCGTGCCGTCGGTCTGGGTGAGCGCCGTGTTGCGGGTGACCGCCGACGCCAGTTCGGCCGGCTGGCGGGCGTAGCGCACCGCGATGGCGAGGATGCGCTCGGCGGCTTCGGTGGTGTCAGCGTTGCCGCCGCAGGCGCCCCACGGCTGGCCGTCGACGACGCGCTTGCGCCAGGCTTCGCGGATCGACTGGCTGGTGTAGCCGCCGGGGCCGGCCATGGGCGTGCCGTCGATCTGCGGAAAGAATTCGGTTTCGAGGCGCTGGCAGAAATCCGCCTCGTCGTAGCCGCCGCGCTCCACCAGCGAGCGCAGGGTGAGCTCCAGCAGGATGCCGGCCTGGGACGGGTCGCCGGCCTTGAGCCCGGCGTGGTAGCGGCCGGGCCTGGGATCGGTGTAGCCGGTGATCCACTCGCCGAAGTCGGCGCGCAGCTCGTCGAGGTTGTAATACCAGTGGGGCCCGAGGGCGAGGGCATCGCCGATGAAGGCGCCCAGCAGGGCACCGGCGGCGCGGTCTTGGAGGCGGTCGGCAGGCATGGCGGTCTCCGGCTGAAAGCAGGTCAGAGCCGCGGCGCAGCCCCTTGTTCCATCGTAGCCGCGAAAAACGTCCATGCCAGGCGCAAGGCGTCCGGCCCCGTGGGGTCGGAAAACGCCTGCCCGGATGCGCCGCCGCTCCACGCATGGCCGAGGCCGCGCACCCGCAGCAGTCGCACGTAGGGCCGGCGGCCGGTCTTCCAGTCGTGGCGGACCATCGCCCGCCGGGTGCCGCGCTTCACTTCGTCTTCCTGCTCACGCGGGGTCACGCCGTCGGGCAGCAGGTCGACCCACAGGCCGGCAGCAGCGCGGGCGCTCTCGAAGGACACCACCGGGTCCAGGTCGCCGTGGATCAGCACCAGCGGCGGCAGGCGCCGACCGGCCAGACGCTGGGCGATGGCGTCCACATCAGGCGAGCGCCGCCCGCGCATCGACTGCCCGGCCTGCAGCGGGGTGCTGGCGCTGTGGGGCGCCGCGCCGGAATGGCTGCCGACCGCGGTGAAGCGCTCGGGGTGGCGCAGGGCCAGGGTCATGGACATCGCCCCGCCGGCCGACAGGCCGAGGGCGAACAGCGGGCCGGCGATGCGCGGGTTGGCGGCCACCGCGTGATCGACGATGGCCATCAGCAGCTGGGTTTCGAGCCCGACCCGGGCTTCGCTGCCGAACCAGTTCCAGCAGCGCTGGGGGTTGGCCTCCTGGGCCTGCTCGGGCATCAGCACCGCAAAACCGCGGGATTTGGCCGTGACCGCCGCCCGGGTTACCGCCGCGAAGGCCGCCGTGTCCTGGGCGCAGCCGTGGAGGAGGAGCAGCAGCGGCAAGGGCTTGCGGGCACTGCCGCCGGTGGGGATGAACAGCCGGTAGCGCCGCATCGCCAGCGGCCCGAGCCCCCAGCGGCCGTCGAACCAGCGCCCGCCGGTGATCGGTTTGGGGGCGTCGGTGGGGGTGGCGACGGCGCGGAGCATCCGCCCGGCCTGCTCGGCCAGTTCGCCGCCGGACTTCATGCCCTGCTTCGCCGCGGCCTGGCCGATGCGGGTCGATTGGCGCATGCCGGCGCGGGTCATCTTGAAAAAGGCAGAAACCAGCGGTGACTTGCGACGACCCATCAGAGGACTCCCGAAACGCGCGCCGGCCCGATGCCGTGCTCGCCATGTTCAACCGGAACCCGCCAATGAAAAAGGCCCCGAAGGGCCTTTTTCATCGACTGCTTTTCAGCTTCATTCCACGCCGCGGCTATGACCCCGCGGCCGACTGGCTTGATGCTCAGGCAACCTTCAGCGCGGACACGGCAGCCTTGGTGCCCTTTTCAACGCTCTCGACGGCCACTTCGGCAGCCTTCTCGACGCTGGCCTGGGCGGCAGCAGCAACCTGCTTGGCGGCCTTGGAGGCGCCTTCGTAGGCGGAGTTGGCGTTGGCCAGGGCGGTCTTCACGGCCTTGACGGCAGCTTCGGAGCCGGCCGGGGCGTTCTTGAAGAGGCCTTCCAGGGCGGTGTCGAAGTTCTTGCCCAGGGCAGCGGCTTCGGCTTCGACCAGCTTGGTCAGCTCTTCCTGGGTGTCGCCACCGATCACGGAGAGGCTACGGCCGTAGGCCACGCTCTTTTCGACAGCCGGGGTCACGGCGCCCAGGTTCAGGGCGGCCAGGGCCTTCGGGTCCTTGGCGGAGATGATGGCCTTGGAGAAGGCGACGCTGTCGTCAAAGGCGGTGCGGGCGGTGGCCAGGTTCAGGGTGGACACGCGCTCGACGGCGGTGAACACGGCGGCAACGAAAGCGGAAGCGCTGGTCAGGCTGGCTTCGGCGTTGGTCTTGGCGGCGGCGGCAAGGGTTTCGGGGGTAACGGCCATGATGATCTCCTCAAGTTTGGGTTGGGCTTGCGATCACCGAACTGATTTCGGTATGGCTTCATGTTGCACCGCAGCAAAAACTTTTGCAAGCACTTTTTGTTGCGGTGCACAAATATTTTCAGCCGCCCGAAAAACCCCTCATCCGCTACTCCGCCAGCAGATCGTCGCGCAGCTTGCGCAGGCCCTCAGGCATGGTCAGGGTGGTCATGTCCCAGCCCTCGGCAGCCAGTACGTCCACGAGACAGGCTTCCATTTCGGCGTGGGTGCGCTGCACGGATTCCATGATCCGGGCGTGGACGCCGAAATCCTCGCTGCGCATCGCCCGGCAGCTGGTCTGGTAGCGGTACAACTCGCGCAGACCGAGGATGTGCTGGGCCACCTGACCAGGGCAGGCGCACTGGTAAATCATCGCCTGATCAATGATATGGGCGAGTTGTGAATTCTCGAAGACAACGGTCAGATCCATCTCATCACTCCTTGGCGTCGAAGGCTTCGCCGGTCGAGAAGAACGCGCCGCCAGCAATATAGTGAAGACTACGCAGCGCGTCGCCGCCGGATTCGAAATGCCAGCGCCCGTCGGAATACACCGCCGGGTCGGCCCAGGCGGCCACCACCTCGCCGAGGAAGAGATCGTAGGTGCGCTGGATGTGCGGCTCGTCGATCACCCGGCATTCGAGCCAGCCGATGCAGCCGGCAGGCAGCGGCGCCGCCACCTTCGAGGCCGGCAGCACATCCAGCCCGAGGGCGGCAAACTTGTCCCCATCCGGGCAATCCCGGCCGGACTGCGAGCCCGCCGCCACCACCTTGTCGGCAATCGCCCGCGTTGGCACCGCCAGCACGAACTCGCCGGAGGCGTCGATCAGCTCGCGGCTGAAAGTGCTGCGGTCGATCACCACCGCCACCTTGGGCGGGTCGAAATCCACCGGCATGCTCCACGCCGCCGCCATCACGTTGCGCTGGCTGCCGTGGGCCGACGACACCAGCACGGTGGGGCCGTGGTTGAGGAGGCGATAGGACTCGGGCAGGGGAACGGGCGTAGGGGTCATGGGGGCCGCCTTGCGTTTGGACAGGCGCCCATTCTAAATGAGTCGACGGGCCGTTTCGGCACCGCGCAGCCCATGCGGGCCACCGGCGTATCAGCCCCGCGCCACGTCCCGTCGCACGCAGCTCGCCGGGGCCAGGGCGGCCTCGATCACGTCCACCGCCAGCTCGGGCCGGGCGCTGCCGCACATGAAGACATCCACCGCCGCAAAGCCGTGCTCGGGCCAGGTGTGGATGCTGAGGTGGGATTCGGCCAGGAGCAGCACGCCGGTGACGCCGAGGCCCGGGCCGAAGGGGTGGAAGTGGCCGCCGAGCACGGTGCCGCCGGCGGCTCGGGCGGCGTCGCGGAGCAGGGTTTCGAGGGCGGCGGGGTCGGTGAGGCGCTCGGCGGCGACGCCGGTGAGATCGGCCAGCAGGTGGCGACCCCGGGGCAGGTGGGCGCTCACTTGTGGCCGCCTCCACCGGACGACCAGCTGCCGCCGGAGGAGCCGGAGCTGCTGCTCCAGCTCCGGCCGCTGCTGTTCGACTGGCCGCCAAGGTTGATCATGGTGACCACCACGACCACCAGGATGGCGTAAATCATGTAACCCACCCGCTTCATGAGTCGCCGCCGAACTTGTCGCTGAACAGGGGCGCCCACAAGAGGACCAGCCCGATCACCACCACGAACATCACGCCGCCGCCCCGGCCGAACATGGCGATGGGCAGGTTGAGGAGCAGGAGGCCCGCCGAGAAGCTGGCAGCCAGACCGTAAAGCGCCTCGGCGGGGACGTGGGCGGTGTCGGCCTTGCCGACGCTGGCAACGGCCGCAGCGGCCAGGGCCGGCTTGCCGAACCACGCGCCGATGCTCGCCGCCGTGACGCGCTGGGAAAGAGACCAGGTGATCTCGGCCGGCGTGCGTTCGCTGGTGAGGGTGCCGCGGCTGCCGACGTATTCGGTGACGCTGACCTTGTCGCCCACCTTCACCCGCCAGTTGAAGGCGCCGGCGGCGTAGGTGACCTCGGCGGTGTAGCTGTCCATGCGGGTGTAGGCGGCGTCGGCAAGGCGCACGGCGCTGGCCGAGACGGACTCGGGAAATACGTCAAGCACCTTGACCTTATCCCAGCCGGTGGCGGATTCCACCAGCCACAGAAAGCCGGCCGTCTCGCTGAAGAGCAGGTATTCCGTCCAGCCCTCGCCGGTGCCGGTGGTCTGCCGGCGCATCAGGCCGATGAGGGCGTAGCGGGCACCGTCGATGGTGGCGGCGTCGCCCAGGGCCAGGGTGGTGTGGGCGAGTGCTTCGCGGCGGACGGCCTGCATCACCTCGACGGTGCCGGTGCTGGCGTCGGACACCGTGCCGCAGGCCGGGCAGTTGAGGTGGGCCGCCACCGCCGGGCGCCAGCTGATCGACGCGCCGCACGCCGGGCATTCGAGGCTGGCCGCCTTGCCGGGCAGCTTGCCGGCGCTGGCGGCGATCTCGGTGGGGCTGCGCAGCAACTGACACTTGAGGTCGGCCACCGTCACCGCCTTGCCGGCGTAGCGGCGCGGGGTGTCGCCTTCGGAGTAATCCAGGGTGAGGAAGCGGTGGGCCTGGCGGTAGTCGGCCACCTTGGCCTCCCAGCCCTCGCCCACGCGGAAGGGCAGCTCGCCCTCGCCGCCGGTGCAGCGGGCGGTGCGCAGATCGGACGCGGTGTAGCTCACGCCGTCCCAGCGGTACAGCCCGCCCGGGACGATCTGGCCGAAGGGCGGCGCATCGCCGGCGAGGCCGGTGTCGAGGGTGACGGCGTACTGGCCGGAGGCGTCCGACAGCCAGCCGGTGCCGCCGTCGTCGAAGAGGATGTACCACTCGTTCCAGAAGCCCGCGTCGTAGCGCAGCTGGATGCGCCCCACCACGCCAAAGCGCCGCCCGGCGTAGATGCCGGACGTTGTGATGCGGATCGGCGAGTAGTCCTCCAGCGTGGCCGACATCTTGCCGGCGTCACGCACCGCATCGCCGTCGCGCAGCAGGGTGCTGCGGCAGTACTCGCACACAGCCATCGCCGAGGTGGGCGAGCGGAACACAACTTCGGCCCCGCAACTGGGGCAGGCGAGCTTGAACACGGTCAGGGCGGGCGGTGGGTCAGCCGATCAGCTTCTTCAGGATCTCGGCCTTCGCCGAATCGTAGTCGGCCTGGGTGACGAGGCCCTTGTCGAGGAGCGCCTTGAGCTTGGCGAGGCGCGCTTCGGGGTCGTCGCCGGCCGGCGCAGCAGCAGGCACCGGAGCAGCAGCCGGCGCCTGGCTTCCGCGCAGGGCGTCCATCATCACCTGGCCCATGCCCACGCCTGCCGCCAGCCCTGCCCCCACGCCGGCGATGCCGCCTTCGTTCTGGGCGGCCAGGGGCATCGAAGTGGCCACCTGATACTGGGTGTACCTGCCCATGTCGCCCACCATGCCCATGGAGATGCGGGTGTCGATGGCCTTTTGCAGCTCTTCGGGCAGCGAGATGTTCTCGACCGCGAAGTTGTCGAGCGCGAGACCGTAGCGCTCGAAGGTGGGCAGCATCGCCTCGCGCATCTTGTCGGCCAGCAGGATCTGGTTGGCCGCCATGTCGAGGAAGGGCAGCTCCGAGCCGCCCAGGGTGGCGCTCATGGTGGCAACCACCAGATTGCGCAGCTGCTGCTCGAGCTCGTCGACGGTGTAGCTCGCCCGGGTGCCGCTGATCTCGGTGAAGAAGTGCTTCGGATCGACCAGCTTGTACGAATACATGCCGAAGGCGCGCAGCCGCACCATGCCGAAATCCTTGTCGCGGATGGTGATCGGCTGCGGCGTGCCCCACTTGCGGCCCAGCTGCAGGCGGGTGCTGAAGAAGTACACGTCCGACTTGAAGGGCGACTCGAAGAGCTTGTCCCAGTTTTTAAGATTGGTGAGCAGCGGGATGGTCTGGGTGGTGAGGGTGTAGCGCCCCGGCCCGAAGACATCCGCCACCTTGCCCTCATTGACGAACACCGCCATCTGCGAATCCCGCACGGTAAGGCTGGCGCCGTACTGGATCTCGAAATCCTCCATCGGGTAACGCCACGCCAGCGTGCCGTCGGAATCCTCGTTCCACTGGAGGACGTCGATGAACTGCTTCTTGATGAATGATCCGAGGCTCATGGTTTCTCCTGCTGGATGAAAGGCGGTTTCAGGACATGCACGCTGCGTTGATGATGCCCACCACCAGCGACACGATGCCGGCGGTGGCGCCGGCGGCCACGTTGTTGCCGGCGAGCTGGTCGGGCAGCCGCGGGAAGGCCCGGGCGAGCACCGCGTAGGTGACGACCTGCACCGTAAGGCCGGCGCCGCACCACATCATGAAAAGCGGGTAGCTGTCGTTGTGGAGGATGCTCGACGCGACGGTGAGCGAGAAGCCGATCACCGCGCCGCCCAGCGACAGGGCCGGCGCCACGAAGCCCTGGCGGATCAGCGCCAGCTCGTGGAAGGGCGTGACCGCCATGTAGATGCCAGCGAACGCGGCAACCATCGCGAGGCCCGAAGTGAGGTGCAGGAAGTAACTGATCAGCGCGTCCATGGCCCGAGTCCGAATCTGCAAGCGGGGCATTTAGCCAGCATTTCTGATGCCCGGCAAGCGCATTCCGGGTAGAGTCCGCGCCATGCCAGACGCCCGCCCCACCCCCGCTGCCGCCACCGATCGCCTGCTGATCCTGTCGGTGTTCGTCGTCGCCTCCTGCGGGCTCGCCTACGAGCTGATCGCCGGGGCGCTGTCGAGCTACCTGCTGGGCGATTCGGTGCTGCAGTTCTCGTCGATCATTGGCTGCTACCTGTTCGCGATGGGCGTCGGCTCGCACCTGTCCAAATACGTGCGCGACGAGGACGCGCTGGCTCGCTTCATCGACATCGAGCTGCTGGTGGGCATCGTCGGCGGGGTGTCGGCCACGCTGCTGTTCCTGCTCTTTGCGTGGATGTCGGCGCCCTTCCGCACCGTGCTGTACGCGCTGGTGTTTGCCCTGGGCGTGCTGGTGGGGATGGAGATTCCGCTGGTGATGCGGGTGCTCCACAACCGGCAGGCGCAGTTCTCCGAGCTGGTGAGCCGGGTGCTCACCTTTGATTACCTGGGCGCGCTGGTGGTTTCGCTGCTGTTTCCGCTGGTGCTGGCGCCCAAACTGGGGCTGTCACGCACGGGTTTCCTGTTCGGGATGGCCAACGCCGCGGTGGCGCTGTGGACGCTGTGGCACTACCGCGCCGAGGTGCCCGGCGCCCGCGGCCGCTTCACCCGCGGCGTGCTGGCGATGGCCTTTCTGGCGATCGGGCTGGCGGCCTCGGAGCACCTCACCCGCTGGGCCGAGCGCGGGCTGTTCGGCGACGAGGTGATCTACGCCACCACCACGCCCTACCAGCGCATCGTCGTCACCCGCTGGAAGGACGACACGCGCCTGCACATCAACGGCAACCTGCAGTTTTCCAGCCGCGACGAGCACCGCTACCACGAGGCGCTGGTGCATCCGGCACTGGCGACGATGCCGTGGGCGCGGCGGGTGCTGGTGCTGGGCGGCGGCGATGGGCTGGCGGTGCGCGAGATCCTGCGCTACCCGCACATCGAGCACATCACGCTGGTGGACCTGGACCCGGCGATGACCGATCTCTTCACCCGCAACGCGTATCTTGCCGAGCTCAACGGCGGCGCACTCTCCGATCCGCGTGTCACGGTCATCAACGCCGACGCCGGCCAGTGGCTGGATGAAAACGCCGGGGTGTTCGACCTGATCGTCGCGGACTTTCCCGATCCGTCCAACTTCGGCCTCGGCAAGCTCTACTCGGTGCCCATCTACCGGCTGATGGCCAAGCACCTGTCGGCAAACGGCGCGCTGGTGGTGCAGTCCACCTCGCCATGGTTTGCGCCCAAGAGCTTCTGGTGCATCGACGCGACGCTGCGCGAGGCCGGCTTCGTCACCCAGCCCTACCACGCCTACGTGCCGTCGTTTGGCGAGTGGGGCTTCAACCTCGCCACCCGCCGGCCGGGCTTCGTGCCGCCGGAAAGCTACCCGGTGCCCACCCGCTTCCTCGACGCCGACACCACCCGGGCGATGTTCCGCTTTCCGCCCGACATGCGCCCGCCGGCCGTCGAGCCCAACCACCTCAACAGCCAGACCCTGGTGCATTACTTCGAACAGGACTGGCGCAACGTGGTGCGCTGATGGACCGCCGCCGGTGGATCCAGGCCGGGCTCGCCGCCGGCGCCCTCGCCACCCTGCCCGGCTGCCGGCAGCTGCGCGACTTCGGCATCCCGATCACGGTGCTGCGCCCCGGCATGGACGCAGGCCACGCCCTGCGCGACGCCACCGCCCTGCCCGCCCCGACGCGGGAGATCCGCTGCGGCGTGGCGATCCTCGGCAGCGGCATCGCCGGGCTCAGCGCCGCCTGGCGGCTGGCGAAGGAAGGCGTTGACGACTTTCTGCTGGTGGAAGGCCCGGAGCCCCTTGGCAACGCCGCTGGCGGCGAGATGATGAGCCCCACCGGCCCGATCCCGCACCCCCGCGGCGCCCACTACCTGCCGCTGCCGTCGATGGAATCCGCCACCGTGCGGGAGATCCTCTTCGAGCAGGGCGTGATCGAGGCCGACCCGTTTGCCGAGCGCCCGCGCTTTGCCGAGACGGCGCTGGTGCACGCCCCGGACGAGCGCCTGCTGTTTGGCGGGCAGTGGCACGAGGGTCTGCTGCCCACCGACGCCGTCGGGCCTGTCGAGGCCGCCCAGCACCGGCGCTTTCTGGCCTTTGTTGCCGAACTCACCCATCGCCGCGGCGGCGACGGCAAGCGGCTGTTCTGCGTGCCGGTGGTGGAATCCAGCCACGATGCAGACTGGCAACGCCTGGATGGCGTGCCCTTCCGCGACTGGCTCATCGCCCAGGGCTACACCTCGCCCACGCTCCACGCCTGGCTCGACTACGTGTGCCGGGACGAATACGGCGCGGGGTCGGATCGCGTGTCGGCGTGGTTCGGGCTGCACTACTTTGCCAGCCGCGGCGGCCATGCCGCCAACGCCGCCGACGGCGCGCTGCTCACCTGGCCCGACGGCCTCGCCGGGATCGCCCGCGGCCTGCTGGCCCGAGTGCCCGCCGAACGCCGGCTACCCGGCCACGCGCTGCGCGTGGACGAGACCCGCAACGGGGTGGCGATCCTGTGCCTCACGCTCGCCGGCATCGTCCGCATCCACGCCCGCCGCGCCATCTGCGCGATGCCGCTGCATGTGGCGGCGCATGTTGTGCCGATGATCCGCGAACGGGGCTTCGACCCGGCCCGCCATCTGCCGCCCCAGGCCCCGTGGCTGGTGGCGAACTTCCTGCTGGACGGCTTCCCGCAGGAATCCGACGACGAGCCGCTGGCCTGGGACAACGTGATCCACGCCAGCCCGGGCCTCGGCTGGGTGGTCGCCACCCATCAGCTGATCCGCGCCGCGCGGCCGGCCCACACGGTGTTCACCACCTACCGGGCGCTGGCCGATGCCTCACCCACCGACGCCCGCCAGCGCCTCGCCACCGCGAGCGCCGACGAGTTGCTCGACCTCGCTGGCGTCGACCTGCGCGCGGCCTATGGCGAGCTGGAACTGTGGCGGCGCACCCGTGCGGTGGAGATCACCGTGCGCGGCCACGGCATGGCCACACCGGTGCCGGGCAGCCTCGCCAACGCCGGGCTCGCGGCGCTGCGGGCCGCGGACGGACCGGTGCTGTTTGCCCATGCGGATCTGTCGGGCTATTCGGTGTTCGAGGAGGCGGTGTGGTGGGGCGAGCAGGCGGCGCGGAAGGCCCTGTGAGCGGCTGCCAGCCCCCTCAGCGCGCCACCACGTTCATGCCGGGCGTCACGTCGGCTTCGTCGATGTAGCCCACGGCGCCGGGCCTGGTGGATACCAGCCGGATCACGTCGGCGGTGGAGGCCACCTCCAGCGGCGGCACGCCCTTGCCCACGTAGCGGCGCACCGTCCAGTAGGCGGTGTAGCGGGCCTCGTCGCGGCTCAGCCAGCGGGAGAGAAAGCGGCTGCGCACGGGGCTGTCGGGGGGCAGGTCGAGGGGCATGATGCGCTGGTCGCCCACCTCGACGATCTTGCCGGTGTAGATGCGCTCGACCGCCATCCGGTCGAGGCGCGGCACCGACGGATGGCCGATCAGCACCACATTGCCTGCCGCCCGGAGCGGCACCGGGCCAACCCCGGCAAAGAGGCCCACGACAAAGAGCAGGAGTCGTTTCAGCATCGTCTCCCCTCAGAACGAAAAGCTGTAGGAGAGGGAGAAGACATCCAGCTGACGGCTACCTTCGGGGGAGCCCTCCGGCACGTCGAGGAAGGCGGACTTGCGGCCGACATGGGTGCGCTGCCATTCGGCCTTGAGTACCTGCCCACTGGCGAGGGCGTAGCTCGTGCCCACCGCCCAGGTGCGCTGGTCGGAGAGGATCACCGTGTCGGCGCCCCAGATCTGGCTGGCGTTGAGCAGGGCGGCGTCCGGCACGCTGTCGGGAACCCGGCTGCCATTGAGCTTGGCGTAGAGCTTGCGGGCGCGGGACGACGAACGCAGGCTCGCGGCATAGACGTAGGGCGTCCATGCGCCGGTCGGGCGTAGCAGGGAAAGATAGCCGCCCCAGGCGTCGGTGCCGGCGGCCTGATCCACCCGCTCGCCCCACCGCAGCACGCCCTCGCCCACCGCCCGGAAGCCTCCCGGCAGTTCGTTCTCGAAGCCGACGCTGACGATCTGGGAGCGGATGCGGTCGCGCATCACCACCCCGGGGCCAGGCAGGGCGTTGCTGGTCTGGTAGTAGCCGGTGCCCGGGGCGATGGGCACGTAGGGGTACTCCTTGCCGAAGCGCATGGTGTCGAGCCGGGCATCCCAGGCCAGCACGCCCAGGCGGTAGCGGTTGTCGCCCCGGCGGACGGTAAGCACGGTGCCGACAAGCCCGCCGTGGATGCCCTCGTACCACGCGACAGGCCCATCCGAGCCCGGCCGGTTGCGCACATAAACACGCGCCGACGTGCGGGACCAGCCGGCAAAGCCATCCAGATCCACCTCCAGCGCGCCGGGCGTCCAGTGGCCGCTGGCCGAGACGCCGTAGAAATCCCAGGAAGGCAGGATCGCGTAGATCTCCACCGGCAGACGGGCGAAGGGGAAGGTCGCGCCCACGTCGATGTTCTCGGCGTAGAGCAGCACCGGCAGGCGCATCTTGCCGGCCTGGATGGTCAGCGCATTGTCGGGCCGCCACGAAAGGAAGGCCCACGGCAGGCGCAGGTTCACTTCCTCGTCGCTGTTGCCGGCCGGCGCCAGGCGGGCCTGGACGGTGGCGCCGAGCTCGGGGGTCAGCGCGGCATCGATCTGGGCGCCGAGCAGGGAGTCGCGCGCCAGCGTGCCATCGCTGTCGACGGCACGCTGGTAACGGTGCTCGTCGGTGGATCGGGCGTAGCCGATGGTTCCGAAGGCCGAGTAGCGTACATCCTGGGCGGCGGACGCCTGGGCCAGCAGGGCCAGGCCGACACACAGGATTCGAAGGAGAAGACTCATCGCGGAAGAATGTGGGCATCCCTGGCCAGGCGCCGGGATCGCGGCACATTCTCTCCCGAGGCGCCGGGACGGTTGGCAACAAACTGTCACGAAAAGCCTCACGGCATAAAACGGCACCGTGAGCGGACAGCATGGCCCTGACCGTCGATGAAGCGCGGGTTGGTCACGCGGTGATCGGGCCGGGCAGCCCGGCGCGGGCGGCCGGCAGCCGCCACGCCCCCGTCAGACGCTTCCCGGGGGGGACGTCTGATCGGGCAACGCGGGCTACGGGTCGGTCTCGCCGACATCGGGCAGCAGCACCTTGCCCAGGCCTTCGACGAGGGGCCGCATCTGGTTCTCGAGCTCGGCCAGGGCGGTCGTCGCGCGGAGCGGGTCGCCCGCCCGGGCGGCGGCCTCGAGCCGGCCGGACATCATCGAGATCCCGTTCATGCCGAGCAGGCCGGCCCGGCCCTTGAGGGTGTGCGACGACAGCGCCACCGCCGCCCAGTCCCGCGCCGCCACGTCCTTGCGCAGGGCCTCCGGACCGTCGGCGAACTGGGCGCGGAACTTGGCGAGCAGGCGCGGGTAGAGGGTCGGGCTGATCCCGGTGTCGTTGATCGCGCAGTTGGGGTCGAGCCCGGGCACCGCTTCGAGCCCCATCAGCGCCGGGCCGCCGGCGGGCACCGGCGTCGGCGCCGGTGCGAACTCGGGCCGGTAATGCCGGCTCAGCACGTCGAACAGTTCGGGCAGCTCGTAGGGCTTGTTGAGGCAGCCGTTCATGCCCAGGGCGAGGCAGTGCTCCAGCACGCTGCGCCCCCGGTGGGCCGACAGGGCATACACCGGCAGATCGCCGAGTTCGGGCCGGGCGCGGATCTGGCGGATGGCCTCGTAGCCGTCCATCACCGGCATCTGCAGGTCCATCAGCACCAGGGCGTAGTAATCCGGCGCCTCGGCGCCCAGCTGGGCGAGGGCGTCGCGGCCGTCGGCGGCGGTGTCCACCTCGACACCCCAGCGGCCCAGCAGCGCCACCGCCACGTCGCGGCTGGTGGCGTTGTCCTCGACGAGCAGCACGCGCATCCCGTCCAGGGCGCCGGTGGCCACGCTGCCGCCCGCCTCCTTCGTCTGCAGGCCCAGCACGACGCCACACAGCTGGCGCAGGGTGCCGGGCAGGAGCGGGCGGTCGCAGAAGTGCAGGCCGCCGGGGCGCAGCTCGGCCACATCCTCGCCGAGGGTCCGCGGCACCGACATCAGGGCGATGTGGGCGGGCACCAGCTCGGGCTGCTCACCGAGGGCGCGCATGATGGCGCCGCCGTCGAGATCGGGCAGCGACCAGTCGAGGAACATCAGGTCGTAGGGTCGATCCGTGGCCCGCGCGGCGCGCAGGCAGGCCATCACCTCGCTGCCGCTGCTGACCGCTTCCACATCGTCGATGCCTTCGATGTTGAGCAGGTCGATGAGGGCCAGCCGGGCCTCGGGGTAATCCTCGGCGATCAGCACGCGCATCGGCGGCAGGGGCGGCAGCGGGCTCGCCGGCTCGTCGCCGTCGCGGGTCAGGGGGATCTGGATCTGGAAGCGGCTGCCGGCGCGCGGCGCGCTCTGCACGCGGATCTCGCCGCCCATCGCCTCGACCAGCCGGCGGACGATGGCGAGCCCCAGCCCGGTGCCGCCGTACTGGCGGGTGGTGGCGCCGTCGGCCTGGACGAAGTCGTCGAAGAGGAACTCGATCTGCTCGGGCCGCATGCCGATGCCGGTATCTTCAACGGTGAGGCTGACCAGATGCCGACCGTCGTCCGCCAGCTTGCCGTCTATGCATAGCGACACATGGCCGGAAGGGGTGAACTTGACCGCGTTGGAGAGCAGGTTGGCGAGCACCTGACCGATGCGCAGGGGGTCGCCCCTCAGGCGCTGACGGAGCAGCCCGGCACTGGCAGGGCGGACATCGAAGAGCAGCTCGACGCCCTTCTCGAGGGCCGTGCGCTCCACCAGCAGGAAGGCGTTGGCAACCACCTGCTCGAGCCGGAAGGGGATGTCTTCCAGCTCCAGCCGGCCGGCTTCGATCTTGGAAAAATCGAGGATGTCGTTGAGGGTGTCGAGCAGCGTGCGGCCGGCGATGCGGATCTTGCTGACGTAGTCGCGCTGGCGGGGGGAGAGCCGGCTGTGGAGGATCAGCTCGGCCATGCCGATCACCGCGTTGAGCGGGGTGCGGATCTCGTGGCTCATGTTGGCCAGGAACATCGACTTGGCCTGGGTGGCCTGCTCGGCGCGGGCGCGGGCCTCGACCAGCTCCTGGCGGATGTGCTCGCGGTCGAGGATGTCGCTCTCGATGGAGCCCGCCATCGAGTTGAAGGTGTCGCGCAGGGTGCGGATCTCCGCCACGCCGGCCACGTCGGGGATGCGCGCGTCGTACTCGCCGCGGGCCAGCCGGTCGGTGGCGGCGCACATGTCCTCGATGGGCTGGAGCACCCGCCGGCGCACCGTGAAGAAGCCCCGCACCACGAGCAGCGCGGTCACCACCATGCCGATGATCGCCGTCACGATCCAGTCGCGCAGGCGGGCCCGGGCGTCGCTCACGGCCGCGCCGGTCCGGCGGTCGACCCGGCCCTTGAGTTCGGCCACCGCCTGGGCCATGCGGGCACGCAGGATGTCGTATTCGCGGTTATGGACGAACTTGACCGCCAGCTCGGGGTGGGGGACGCCTTCCGACACGAAGGAGTCGGCCTTGGGGTCGTAGAGCCCCTGGGTGGCGGCAAAGGCCACCTGCTCGTGGACCTTCAGCGCCTCGGCCTCGGACAGCACCTGCTGAAGGGCTTCGAGCTCGGTGCCGTCGAAGCCCAGGGAAATCATCCGAGCCCGCAGGGAAACCCCTGTCCCGGGCGGGCGCTGGACGAAAGGCGTGGTGCCGGCGATGACCCGGTCCCAGTAGGTGGTGGGGTCGTCATCGACAACCAGCGGCCGCTCGCCTTCGCGGATCGCCAGGATGGCGTAGTAGTACTTGAGGTAGCTCGTCTCGCCGGTGACCACGTAGCTGCGCACGAGACGGCTGAGCATTTCCATCTCGCGCCGCAGGTCATCAACCTGGCGCAGGGCGTCGGCACGGTTCTGCTGCACCGCCTGGACCTTGTCGAAGGCCGCCAGGGCGAGCAGCGAGATCGATCCGTTGATCCCCAGGATCAACAGCAGCACGACCGAGAAGATGAGCGAGAGCTTGGAGAGCTTCATTGGCAAATGCCAGCTTACACCGCCACCACCCTCAGGCAGTTGCAGCAACCCGGCGCCGTCGCACACTTTCACTGAGCAGATCGAGGACGCAATAGAACGCCCCGGCCGCCAGCGGCGGATTGCTCACCGGCCAGCCCAGCCCGGGCAGCGTCGCCCGCCAGGCCCAGTTGCCGAGCCAGGTGCCCCACAACTCCATGACCAGCGACAGCAGGAACATCGTCGCGTAAAGCCGCGGCGCCGGCCCCCAGCGCAGACAGGCCAGAAAGATCAGCAGGAGCGGCGGCCCGAGCCAGTCCACGCCGCCCAGCGCCAGCGCGCTGACGCCCGCCACCGCCAGCCACGCGGTGGCCGTGAGGAGCCGCCCGGGCAGGCGATCGGCGAGGTACAGGCCCAGCCAGTAGAGCAGCACATGCCCCGGCGGCACGAACAGCGGCAGGTTGCCGAGGCGGTAGTCGTAGAGCCCCCAGACCAGCGACAGCACCACCTCGCCCGCGGTGGCGATCACCAGGCAGGCCAGCAGACGCGTGCGCTGGGCCGGATGCGCCACCACCAGCAGCGCGCACAGGGCCCACACCCAGACGCTCACCAGCGGCTGGCCCCACGCGCCGCCAAAGCGATCCGCCACCAGCCCGAAGGCAATGGTGAGCGCGGAGAGCAGCGCAAGGATCGAAGGTTGCGGCATGGGGCTTACAGTCGGTGCGGAATGCGCGATGATACCGGGCAGGCGCCCATAGAGGCGCCGACAGTCGATCCGCCCGCCCGGCGCCGCCGCAAGGCCCGGGCAGGACACCCGAGGACGCCCCATGCCGATGTCCGCTCCTGCCTCACCCCGCTGCCGCATGCCCACGCCATGACTGACGCGGACCGCCCCGGCGCGGGTGACCATCCCTGGGCCCCGGCGGTCCGGCGGGGCTTTCTGCTGACCCTGCCGCTGGTGCTGAGCGGCGCCGTCGCCCTGCTCGTCCTCAACCTGCCGATCCCCGGTTACCAGGCCGCGATGGACGGCTGGTGGGGGCCCGACTGGCGCGCTGCCGTGCAGTCCGCCTGGCAGGCCAGCCTGGGGCTGCTGTCGATCGCCGTGGTGTTCGCCACCAGCCATGCGCTGGCGGCGCTTGTCGCGGCCCGGCAGCGCACCGACACAAGCCCGGTGGCGGTGGCCCTGATCGCCCTGTGCTGCTACTTCATCCTGGTCCTGCCGGGCAAGGGCCTGCTCTCCAGCGAGCTGGCGGTGCCGCGGGGGGTGTTCCTGTCGGTGCTGGTGGGCATCGCCGCCACCGAGCTCTTCCTGCGCCTGCGGCGCGTGCGCGGGCTCGACCTGTCCATGCTGGCCGAGGCGGACTCGGAACTCCCGGCGGTGCTCAAGTCCGTCCTCCCCGGCATGCTCACCATCGGGCTGTTCTGCGTGATCCAGCACGCCCTGATCGCGCCCTACGCCCAGTCGGCCGACGCCATCGGCGACCGGGCGCTGGGCTGGCTGTTCGGGCTGTCGGACAGCGCCCTGCTGCGCACCGTGCTGTTCACCGTGCTGGCCCACCTGCTGTGGTTCGTCGGCGTGCACGGCAACAACGCGCTGGAGCTGTTCTACCGCGACCACCTCTTCCCGGCCAGCGAAGCCAACATCCACGCCCTGCAGGCCGGGCAGGTGCCGCCGGAGATCATCACCAACGCCTTCGTGGATGCCTTCGTGCTGCTGGGCGGGTCGGGCGCCACGATCGGCCTGCTGATCCCGCTGCTGGCCGTCACCCGCGGCAGCCGTCGGCGCCTGAGCTGGCTGGCGGCACCGACGGCCCTGTTCAACATCAACGAGATCCTGATCTTCGGCCTGCCCATCGTCTTCAACCCGACGCTGCTGCTGCCCTTCCTGCTGGCGCCGCTGGCGAGCCTGCTGGTCGCCTGGGGTGCGGTGGCCGCCGGCCTCGTCCCGCCCAACGCCGGCCACGTGCCGTGGGCCACGCCGCTGCTGCTCAACGCCTGGCTCACCGCCGATTCGTGGCGGGGGGTTGCGCTGCAGCTGGTCAACATCGGGCTCTCGGTGGCGATCTACCTGCCCTTCGTGCGCCGCAACGACCGCCTCCAGCGCGCCCGCACCCGGGCCACCTTCGCGCGGCTGATCAGCTCGATGCAGGGGATTCTGGTTCAGCCGGGCCAGCAGCTGCTGGGTCGCACCGACGAGATCGGCAGCCTGGCGCGGAGCCTGGCGGCTCGGCTCGACCAGGATCTGCGCAGCGGCCGCATCCATCTGGCCTACCAGCCCAAGCTCGACCAGGCCGGGCGGGTCACCGGCGTCGAGGCCCTGCTGCGCTGGGATCACCCGCTGCTGGGCGGCGTGCCGGCCCACGTGGCGGTGGCGATCATCGAGGATGCGGGCAAGATCAACGAGGTGGGCGACCGGGTGCTCGAGATGGCCTGCCGGCAGCTGCAGCAGTGGCGCGAGACCGGCCTTTCCGGCATCGAGATGGCGGTGAATGTCTCGCCCCTGCAGCTCGAAGACCCGGCCTTCGCGGCGCGGGTCGAGCGCTGCCTCACGCGCCACCGGCTGGCGCCCGGGGCATTGGAGATCGAGATCACCGAAGGCCATCTGGTGAGCAGCACCGAAACCTCGGCGCACAACCTGTCAGCCCTGGGCGCGCTGGGCGTCAAGCTGGCGATGGACGATTTCGGGATGGGCTACAGCTCGCTGCTGTACATGCGGCGCTTCCGCATCGACGCGATCAAGCTGGATGGATCGCTGACGCGGGAGGTGCTGAACAACGCCAGCTGCCGCGAGATCATCGCCAGCGTCGGCCAGCTGTGCCGGAGCCAGGATGTGCGGCTGGTGGCCGAGTACGTGGAGACCCAGGCCCAGCGCGATCTGCTGGCGAGCCTGGGGTGCGACGGTTTCCAGGGCTGGCTGTACAGCCCGGCGGTGAGCCCGGAAGCCTGCCGCGCCTACATCGAGGCGCAGCGGACGACGACCCGGCCGGAAAGCCGCGCCGTCGTCTGAAACCTGCCGACAGGCTTACTCGATGCCCTGGCTGGCGAGATATTCCTCGTAGGTGCCGCGGTAATCGACGATGTCGCCGGGGCCACGGATCTCGAGGATGCGGGTGGCGATGGACGACACGAACGCCCGGTCGTGGGAGACGAAGAACAGCGTGCCGCTGAAATCCGCGATGCCCGAGTTGAGGGATTCGATGGATTCCATGTCCATGTGGTTGGTGGGCTCATCCAGCAGCAGCACGTTCTTGCGCTGGAGCATCAGCTTGCCGAACAGCATCCGGCCCTGTTCGCCGCCCGAGATCACCTTGACCGACTTCTTCACGTCGTCGCCCTTGAAGAGCAGCCGGCCCAGCGTGCCGCGGATCAGGGTTTCGGCGTCGTCGCCTTCGTAGCCACCTTCGCGCACGTAGCCGCTGATCCAGTCGGTGAGGTTCTCGCCGCTGGCGAAGTCATCGGCGTGATCCTGGGCGTAATAGCCGAGCTTGGCCTTCTCGGCCCACTTGACGGTGCCGAACTGGGGCGCCAGGCCGTGCAGGCCGGGGCCGACCAGCAGCTTGAGCAGGGTCGTCTTGCCGATGCCGTTCTCGCCGATGATCGCGATGCGGTCGTTGGCGTCCGCGGTGAAGGTGAAGTTCTTGATGATCGGGTTGGCCGGATCGTAGCCGAAGGTGA
>NZ_CALAYQ010000206.1:0-32877 GCF_937894855.1 uncultured Zoogloea sp. | reverse complement strand
GCGGCTGCCAGGACATCCTGATCGCCGTCACCGACGGTCTGAAGGGCATGGCCGATGCGCTGGCGGTGGCCTATCCCTGCAGCACGCTGCAGACCTGCATCGTGCACCTGCTGCGCAACAGCCTGAGCTACGCGGGCTACAGGGAGCGCAAGGCGCTTGCCGATGCCCTCAAGCCGATCTACCAGGCGGTGAGCGCCGAGGCGGCCGAAGCGGCGCTGGCGGATTTCGCCGACGGTGAATGGGGCCAGCGCTTCCCGACGGTGGCTGCGGCGTGGCGCCGGGCGTGGGAGGAAGTCATCCCGTTCTTCGCGTTTCCGCCCGAGGTGCGTCGGGTGATCTACACCACCAACGCCATCGAGAGCCTGAACGCGCGGGTGCGCAAGATCATCAAGACGCGGGGCCACTTCCCGACGGATGAAGCGGCCACCAAGCTGATCTGGCTGGCGCTGCGCAACATCACCGACGGATGGCGGGGAACGATGACATGCTGGAAAGGCGCCATGAACCAGTTCGCCATCCTGTACGGCGAGCGCTTCATTCCGGCGGTCACAAAATGAGAACCGTCGATTGATCCCGGCCATGGCCGGGATCAATCGAAATTCGCCTCGAACACAAAATTACTGACACTCCCCCGCTGCCCGCATCGGGGCGATTCGCGCCATGGTGCTTGCCGTGGATGACGCGGATGGGGGCGGGGAGCAGGTGGCGCAGACCAAACTGCCTGCAGGATCTTCGGGTGTGGGCAGGGTTCAACCCGGACTTGAACCGGCTCAACCCGGACTTGAACGAGTTCATCTTTGACTTGAACAACTTCACCCTGAACTTGAACCGCTTCAAGGTCGACTTGAACGTGTTCGGCCCGGACTTGAACCGGTTCATCTTTCAGTTGAACGAGTTCAAGTCCGGGCCGAACCAGTTCAGGTTTTCGCTGAACCCGTTCAAGTCGGACATGAACCCGTTCAAGTCCGAGGCAGACAGGTTCAAGTCCCGGACAAACACGCCGCCCCCAGCGGGGAGCCGGTTCATCCCGGGCTTGAACGTGCCATTCCCGTACCCCGGAAAGTCCGTCCCGGTGTAGGGTGCAGCCCCCTTGATCCTCGACACAATCTTTCTTCCCCACCGGCCTTACCCTTGGCCGGCTGGACTGCCTTTCGCCGGAGTTGCTGAAATGAAACGCCCGCTCGTCCTCCTCGCCGCCATCCCGCTGCTGCTGTGGGGCATCTTCGTGATGCCGGAGGTCATCGCCTCGGCCAAGGGGCCGTGGGACTGGCGCCATGCCCTCATCCCCGCCTCGGGCGTGCTCGCCCTGTGGTGGATGAGCGCCGGCATGGTGCTGGCTGCGCGCCTGCCGCGGGTCGAGCAGTTTTTCGGCGGGCTGGATCGCCTGTACCGCCTGCACAAGCACGTGGGCATCGGCGCCGGGGCGATCGTGCTTACCCACTGGATGCTCGAGTGGCTGCCGAAGAAGCTCGCCAAGGCCGGGCTCATCACCCGCCCGGCGCGGGGCCCGCGTCCGCCCAAGGGGCCGGAGGATTTCTGGATCGACATCGCCAAAGACGTGGGCGAATGGGCCGGCTACATCCTGCTGGCGATGGTGGTGATCGCGCTGCTCAGGCGCATCCCGTACCGCTACTTCCGCTGGGTGCACCGGCTGTTTCCGCTGGTCTTCATCGCCGGCGCCTTCCACGGCCTGATGCTGATGCCGGCCGGCTACTGGCTGCAGCCCCTGGGCTGGCTCACCGCCTTCATGGCCACCCTGGGCGTGGTGCCGGCGGTGATGGCGCTCACCGGGCGCATCGGCGTGCGCCGGCGGATGGGGGCAAAGGTCGAGGCCGTCACCTGTCACCCGGACGGGGTGCTGGAGATCGCCTGCCGCCCCGCGGGCACGTGGCCGGGCCATCAGTCCGGCCAGTGCGTGCTGGCGGATTTCGGCCCGGCGGGCGAGGGCGCCCATCCCTTCACCGTGGCCAGCGCCTGGAACCCGGCGGACGGCCGCATCACCCTCGCCATCAAGCCCCTGGGCGACTACACCCGCAGCCTGCCCGGGCGGGTGGCGGTGGGCCAGACGATCCGCCTCGAAGGGCCGTACGGGGGCTTCACGTTCGACGCCGCCCACGGCGAAGACAGTCAGGTGTGGGTGGCCGGCGGCATCGGCATCACCCCCTTCCTGGCCCGGCTGCAGGAGCTGGCCGCCCGGGGCGGCACCCGGGCACCGGTGGATTTCTTCTACAGCACTGCGGATGCCCGGCCGGGCTTTCCGCCAGACCTGCCGGCCCTGTGCGCCGCCGCCGGGGTGCGCCTGCACCGCCGCCACACCCAGCTACACGGCCCGCTGCCCGCCGACGAGGTGGCCGCCTGCCTCAAGCCCAGCCGCACCGTATGGTTCTGCGGCCCGGCCGCGTGGGGCGAAAGCCTCGCCGAGCACCTCACCACAGCCGGCCTGCTCAAGCCGGCGGGCTTTCATCGGGAGTTGTTCGAGTTTCGCTGAGGTATCCAGTGGTGGGGCACGCCTGCGTTTCTGACTGATACCCATCGGCGCTTTCGATGGGCTGCGCATGATGTATGTCATATGTTGATCAAGCATGGCTATGATAGGATCAACACGGGTGAATATTTTCACCAGCCTTGTGTGTTTAATCAGGATCGAACGTACGCGTTCTTTTCTCAGTAAGGATTCATGGTATGAAAATCAAAAAGACAGCCATCGCCTTTGCCCTGCTTGCGATTCAGGCCTTTTCAGCAAACGCCCAGGTCAACTTCGGCCCGGCCGGTAGCGGTCCCAATCCGTACACCGAGTGCGGCATCGGTGCAGCCCTGTTCAAGGATGTGCACTGGGCTGCCCTCACGTCCAACGTGATCTGGGATCTGGGTATCACCGCGATCACCTCCGCCACCGCCAGCCCGCAGACCTGTAACGCGCGCCAGATGAAGGCCGCCCTCTTCATCCGCGACACCTACGAGCAGCTCGCCGAGGAAACCGCCCGTGGTCAGGGCGAGCACCTGGCCACCGCACTCAACCTCTTCGAGTGCGACGGCGCCGTGCACGCCAGCGTGATCGGCGACACCCGCAAGTCGATGGGTGAAGCCGTTGCCGCGCCGGGCTATGCCAGCCAGCCGCGCCTCGAAAAGGCCGCCAGCCTCTACAAGGCGATCGAGTCGGCCGCTGCCCAGCGCTGCACGATCTAAGCTTCGCCAGCACCCTGCGCCGGCCGGGCATTCCGGCCGGCGCGTTTTTTTTTGCGCTCGATCTTCTTCCGGTGTCCTTCTTTCGCTACTTCCGGCTTCTTGCCATCGGTGCCTGTCTGCTTGCCGTGATCCCGCTCTCCGCCGGGGCGGCTGTAGATTCAGACCTTTCCAGCCTGGCCCGCCGTGATGGCTGGCTGCGTCTCGGGCATTACGTCCCCGATCCGGCGTCGCCCAGCGGTTTTCGCAGCGCCATCTTCAGCGATGCGTTCTTCCTCTCCCCGGAAGGCCGGACCAACCCCGAAGCCGAGCTTCGCGCAACGGTCGCCGCGATGGCTGCCGACGGTGGCGCCGAGGGCGACACCCATCCCCAGTGCCGCTTCCCCGCCCGGCGGCTGTGGCTCTCCCGCCAGCTGGGGGGCGATCTGCCCTTCCCCCGGCGCCCGTGCCCGACCTTCGACGCCTGGACCCGCAACGGGGCGGTACGCTCGGTGAGCATCGTGCTCGCCAACGGCTTTCTCGGAAACCCGGCGTCCTATTACGGGCACACCTTTCTCAAGCTCAATTTCGAGTCCGATCCCGCCCGCTCGAACCTGCAGGATCTGACCCTCAATTACGGCGCGATCGATACCTCCGGCGATGACCCCGTGAGCTACATCGTCAAGGGTGTCCTTGGCGGTTACGACGGGGGCTTCAGCGAGATCGGCTATTACTTCCACGAGAACAATTACGGCGAGAACGAACTGCGCGACCTGTGGGAATACCGGCTGACCCTGCCGCAGGAGCAGGTCGATCTCATCGTTGCCCATTCGTGGTAAGTGCTCAACAAGCGCTATCGCTACTACTTCTTCCGGGAGAACTGCGCGTTCCGCATGACCGAGATCGTCCAGGTGGTCGAGGGGCTGGAGCTGATCCCCCGCGACAGGCCGTGGACAGTGCCGCTGTCGGTGCTCCAGCAACTCCCCGAGGCCCGTTACCAGGGGCAGGCGATCATGGGGGCGGCCCTCTACCAGCCGTCACGCCAGACGCGCTTCTACCGGAGCTATCGCAGCCTGAACGGTGGCGAGCGGACGCTGCTGGGGGCCATCGTCGCCGAGGACGAGGCGCTCACCGGCGACGCCTTCACGGCGCTGCCGGTGGCGTCCCGCCACGCCGTGCTGGATGCCCTGATGGACTACTACCAGTTCATCGCCGATCCGAACGAGCGGGCGCGGGGTGTCGTCGATCCGCGCTATGCCCGGGCGCTGGCCACGCGCTACGCCACGCCTCCGGGTAGCCGGCCCGGCCTTGCTGATGTTCCCGAGCCGCCCCACGAGGGCCGCGCGCCGAGCTGGGTGCAGATCGGCGCTGCCAGCGGTGGCTGGGGGTTGCTCCGGCTCCGTCCGGCCTATTACGACCCGCTCGATTCGGACAGCAGCCACATCCCCAACGCGAGTCTGGCGATGGGAGACATTCAGCTGCTGTTCCGGTCGCAGGAAGTCCGCCTGCGCCGGCTCGATCTTCTGTCCATCGAGAGCGCGGCGCCCGGGGTGAGCGGCCTGCCGCGGGATCGCGGTTTTGCCTGGAAGCTGAAGTTCGGCGCCGATCAGGCTCGACTTGGGTGTGGGGACTGCCTCGTGCCGCGGCTGCAGGGCGACTTGGGGTTCGGGCGCCGGCTTGCCGAAGGAGTGTTCCTGGCGGGCTATGTGGGCGGCGCGCTGCAGCAGGATCGCCACCAGCAGGGCGCGGCGTTCGGGCGGGCGTCGGTCGATCTGCTGCTTCGCCCCCAAGGCGCATTCGGCCTGCGGCTTGGGGTTGAGCAGCGTGTCCCGGTTGACGCGCTGCAGACGTCTTACCGGGTCGCTCGCGCCGAGGCGCGCTACGCGATCGGAAAACAGGGCGACATCCGCATCCGCCACGAGTCCGACAAGACGAGCGAAACCAGCATTGGGGTCGGCTTTTACTGGTGATCCGGGTTGGCGGCGCACTGGTGCTGTGCGATAGAAGAAAAAGAGGGGGCGCCCCGGCCGGGGCGCCCCCTCTGCGTTTACCCCGCGAGAATCAGGCGAGGTCGAAGCGGTCGAGGTTCATCACCTTGGTCCAGGCGGCCACGAAGTCACGCACGAAGCGCGCCTTCGCGTCGTCGCTGGCGTATACCTCGGCCACGGCGCGCAGCTGCGCGTTGGAGCCGAACACCAGATCGACGACGGTGCCGGTCCATTTGAGCTCGCCGGTGGTCCGGTCGCGGCCTTCCAGCACGCCTTCGGTGGTGGCGGACTTCTGCCAGCGGGTGCCCATGTCGAGCAGATTCACGAAGAAATCGTTACTCAGGGTTTCGGGCCGGTGGGTGAAGACGCCGTGGGCCGAGTGCTCGAAGTTGGCGCCCAGGGCGCGCAGGCCGCCGATCAACACCGTCAGCTCGGGGGCGGTCAGGGTGAGGAGCTGGGCCTTGTCGATGAGCAGCTCGGCGGCGGCGCCTTCCAGGCCCTTGCGCACGTAGTTGCGGAAGCCGTCGGCGGCGGGCTCGAGCACGGCGAAGGAGGCCACGTCGGTCTGGTCCTGCGAGGCGTCCATCCGGCCGGGGGCGAAAGGCACGCTCACGTCGAAGCCGGCTTTCTTTGCGGCGGCTTCGATGGCGGCGCTGCCGCCCAGCACGATCAGGTCGGCCAGCGAGATCTTCTTGCCGCCGCCCTGGGCGGTGTTGAAGTCGGTCTGGATGCCCTCGAGGGTGGCGAGCACCCGGGCCAGCTCGGCGGGCTGATTGACCGCCCAGTCCTTCTGCGGGGCGAGGCGGATGCGTGCGCCGTTGGCGCCGCCGCGCTTGTCGCTGCCGCGGAAGGTGGAGGCCGAGGCCCAGGCGGTGGTGACCAGCTGGGAGATCGACAGCCCGGAGGCGAGCAGCCGGGCCTTGAGGGCGGCGATGTCGTCGGTGCCCACCAGCGGGTGATCGACGGCGGGGATCGGATCCTGCCAGATCAGGGGCTCCGAAGGCACCAGCGGGCCGAGGTAGCGGGCGATGGGGCCCATGTCCCGGTGGGTGAGCTTGAACCAGGCGCGGGCGAAGGCGTCGGCGAACTGGTCGGGGTTCTCGTGGAAGCGCCGGGAGATCTTCTCGTAGGCCGGATCGAAGCGCAGGGCGAGGTCGGTGGTGAGCATCGCCGGGGCGTGGCGTTTCGTCGGGTCGTGGGCGTCGGGCACGGTGTCGGCGCCCGCGCCTTCCTTCGGCTTCCATTGGTGGGCGCCGGCCGGGCTCTTTGTGAGCTCCCATTCGAAGCCGAAGAGGTTCGAGAAGAAGTTGTTGCTCCAGCGGGTGGGGGTGGTCGTCCAGGTGACTTCGAGCCCGCTGCTGATGGTGTCGCCGCCCTTGCCGCTGCCGTAGGTGCTGGCCCAGCCGAAGCCTTGCTGCTCGATTCCGGCGGCTTCGGGTTCGGGGCCGACGAGGCTGGCGTCACCGGCGCCGTGGGTCTTGCCGAAGGTGTGGCCACCGGCGATGAGGGCCACGGTCTCTTCGTCGTCCATCGCCATGCGGGCGAAGGTTTCGCGGATGTCGCGGGCGGCGGCGAGCGGGTCGGGGTTGCCGTTGGGGCCTTCCGGATTCACGTAGATGAGGCCCATCTGCACCGCGGCGAGGGGGTTCTCCAGGTCGCGGTCGCCGGTGTAGCGCTGGTCGTCGAGCCACTTGCGCTCGGCGCCCCAATAGACGTCCTCTTCGGGTTCCCAGATGTCCTCGCGGCCGCCGGCGAAGCCGAAGGTCTTGAAGCCCATGGATTCGAGGGCCACATTGCCGGTGAGGATCATCAGGTCGGCCCACGAGATGTTGCGGCCGTACTTCTGCTTGATCGGCCACAGCAGGCGGCGTGCCTTGTCGAGGTTGACGTTGTCGGGCCAGCTGTTGAGGGGTGCGAAGCGCTGGTTGCCGGTGCCCGCGCCGCCGCGACCGTCGCTGACCCGGTAGGTGCCGGCGCTGTGCCAGGCCATCCGCACGAAGAGCGGTCCGTAGTGGCCGAAGTCGGCGGGCCACCAATCCTGCGAGTCGGTCATCAGGGCGTGGAGATCCTTGATGAGGGCGTCCAGGTCGAGCTGCTTGAAGGCTTCGGCGTAGTTGAAGTCCGCGCCCATCGGGTCGGACTTGGCGGAATGTTGGTGGAGGATGCCGATCTTCAGCTGGTTGGGCCACCAGTCGGCATTCGATGGGGCACCCGCAACGGTGTGTTTGCGGACATCTCCCGCGAACGGGCATTTGGATTCGGTGGACATGGCGATCTCCTCGGCGTGTTGTAAGTCCGGTCAATCGTTGACCGTCACAGACACTCTAAGGTTTTGCCACCACGCTCACCAATTGCATTTGGCGATGGTGCCCATAGGGGCGGGCGGAGGGGAAGGACCACCGTGAAGAGGGGCGGGTCAAAAGCAAAAAGCCAACCCTTGCGGATTGGCTTTTTGCTTGTCTTGGCTCCTCGACCTGGGCTCGAACCAGGGACCTACGGATTAACAGTCCGGAGAAGCCTCGCCGTGGATTGGGTGTGCGGTCTGGATATCCAAGGGCTTGGGCGCGCCGTACGGTACGTGTGCAGTCGCTTTCGCGTGACCAGCGATGCACCAGATGGCAGGATTCACCCCCCGCGATGAACCGGCGAAGGGCTGCATGATCGGCCGGTGGAACTTGTCTACCTCCGCCTTCTGCCATTTGGCCGGAATGCTCGCCGGAATGTCCGAGTAGTCGATGGCCTCATCCGGCAGAGGTCAGAGCCTTCAATTCCGCAAACTGCGCTGGCGGGGCTTGTCACAGCCATTTCGAACAACGTCTCCTGCCCGGCCAGCCCAGGAGGCTCGCGATAGGAGCCCGGAGGCCATGCGAGGTAGCTCACTATCGAACGATAGGTTGGTACGGCTTTGCCCCTTCAAGTCAAGCGAGCGAACGTCCAGGTCCAGCCTTAAGTGATCTGATGGTTTGCTTCTTTTTTTTGGGGGGGCGAATGGCGGCCTCTGCGGCTAATGCTTATTGAGTAGGCAGTGTGGGATGGAGTTCCGCTAGCCCTCCATCCACCATCTGACGGAACATCGCAGTATGTCGTTCTTCCAGTAATCGTTGCCGCAAATACGATCCTCCAGCAAAGGCTGCGGCGACCGGCGATCCAGCCATCAACTCAGGTCCCGTGACTGCGTCATCCATGATGGTAGAAATGTCCCGCATGCAGGTAAGAAGAACCTCTCGTGTTGGCCACTGCGCGGACGCCCCATGTGGTAAGTAGAAGCCTGCGACCTGAAGGGCGTCGAAAAGCAGGTAGGGAATAAGCCCGTAAGGCGCCGTACCAGTCTCATGCAGGCCTTCTACATGAACGCCGAAGCGCTGAAGGAGATAGTACACAAACACCGCAACGGCATCCGCTGGTTCGAGAACTTCCAAAGCTAATTGCAAGCCATGGGCATCGGCTCGCAATTCTTCAAGCGCTATCAAGAGGGGGGAAGGCTCTCCACCGGGCGTGAAAAAATTGTCACGAATCTTTTCTTCTACTGAGTATCCAATGCAGTGCCCAGCTTCATGCAGAAAGTATTCATTCACGATAGCCTGATCGACGTTGCCAATCAGATGCAACGCGGCTTCAAGACCCTCAAAGCCAAACAGCGCCGCGTAGACAGGCTGGCGGCGCTCCCACAGACGCAGTGCCTTTGTCAAATCAACGATGTTTGCCGGCATGGGCGGCGTCCCTTCACTGGCTCTGAAGTGACTCATCTTGTAGAGGATGTCGGGTCTGGTCTCGAACTGCCCTGATCGCAGCCAAATGTCTGCTGCACGCAGCGAGCAGCGCATGTGGCCTTGCCAGCGATTATGGCGTTCAATTGCAGAATTCATACTCATCTCGGTGAGTACGCCCTTTTTGGAGGTTAGCCAGCGACCATCTAGTCGTCCGGGTTCGGGTCGCAGTGAGCCCTGAACACGGTAGCAACCAACCAACGAGAACCCGAGCACGCTGCCACTCATGGTGAGTAAGCCCCCGAATCAATAAGAGGAGCACAGAGAGCAAGGTCAAGAAACTCAATTGCCATTCGTTCCGATACCGCCAGGGACAAAAGGGCGTTATTGCTGCCACCGTGGCGAATCAGGATTTTGTCCACGGTATCAAGCGAGTCGCTCGATAGGTATGACAGTCCATGCTCTTGAAATCGCAGTTCAAGCGCTCGCAGCAAGGTGGCTAGGCTCGCCGGACTTTCAGACTGCTCCTGGAGAAGATGACTAAGTGCCTCGCTCCAAATCGTTACTTTGCAATCAAGCCATGCATCCGTATGTGTGGTGTGAAGTGTTCGGCATAGTCTTCCGATTGACATTACGTCATCATGTTCGAGTGTGCGACCTAGACAGGCGAGTGATGCATGCAACGCACTAGCTTGCAATTCGGCGGTTTGGTTGCCTGAGCGATCCACATGAGTTGAGGTTGGGATAGGCTGTCTACGGGTGACGAAATCATGTGGAGCGCGAATGTCTAGAAACTCATCGGTTCGTGCCTGCTCCAGTACTTGGTCAAGAGACGCAAGTAGATAACTGTATGCAAGGTATGCGCATCTAAACGCAGCAAGCTGTTCATCCGCAGAGACGATTAAATCGTTTTCAAACAACTGGGAAAGGCTGTCGGCGTGTCTCTGATCGACATCAAGACGCATGTGCGCGACCCACGTATCAAAGAATCCATTGAGGCTATAGGCGCGCTCCACGTCCCGGTAAAATGAAACGCAGTCATCAATAAAGACCGCAGTCGACTCTTGGAAGTAGGCAATCAACAGATGTCCGAGTGGATTTCGATCGGCGACCTGCATTGTATGCAATTCGAATGCTCGAGATCCTGGTAGCGGTACGTAGCGCTTAACATCTTCGTCGTGTATCGCGAGGCTAGGGTGCCGTACAAAATAGAAGGAGTCGACGTGCCAATACTCGTCAAACGTGTCCTTGAGAAATTGCGTCCGGAGGTTGCGGGTATAGGGCCGCGACGCGCAGCGCGCGGCTGAAGCGCCAGCAACCCGAGAAATGTGGTAATTGTGAATGACCCAGGCTAACAACTCGTTGCGGCTGGCCTTGCCCCGACGGAGACGTTCCCAAAGCGGGTGCGCGTAGTAGGCGGCGTACCATACGGACCGCAGCCGGTCAAAGCGACGTCTAAGTTCGCGCATCGAGCATGCTTCCATAGCGCCAACGCGGCGGAAGCAGCCCTGTGCGTCAAGCAGGGCAAGCAAACCTGCAAGTTCTGGGTCATCTTGGGGACACTGGATCGGATTTTCTCGCGTCAGGACGGACTGTAGGGTCCGCCCAGCGAGTGCGCCCCTCGGCAAGCGTACTTCCCAGTGCGCGAAGCGAATGCTGTCACCTGCATCGCCGTAAGTAACCTGCACCTCTGGGCGCAGCCACCCATACGTAATGGCTTCACCCATCGCCATGCTACCGAACGATAGAGGTGGCGGCTGTAGTCAGCACCTTGACCTCAGTGCCCTTGGGGACACGCAGCAGGTCTAGTAGCTGTTGGATTCGCTTTGGATCCTCATGAATATTGTCAATAGCACCCTCTATCGTGACCACCGTGGACTGATCGGCGCTGGGTTGGATCGCCAAAACGACTTTTGTTTCACTTGTCATTGAAAAATCTCCTTGGTCGGTTTTAAGGCCGCGAAGCTAGAAGGTGTACGACGTCCTTGTTAAAGTGTAAGAAATAATAACTTGTCATTAAAAGACCGGCGCGAACATCTGCTTTGGGTCGGCAGTGTGAGTTCACCGAATCGACAAGTTGTCCTTCAACGTAATTTTCGGCTGAACGGCAGGTGACCGGCGTATTGCTGACCGATTCTGGCCATCAGGCCCAAGGCAGGAATTGCCGAAGGGTCGTCCTGCCTAGATTGCTAGACTTTCAGAATCATGTCTTATCCTCTCTAGCTATTTGTAGTTCTCTTAATTGAAAATAGATCATGCTAAAGAACTTTCAAGTAAAATTTGTGGCAGAACTTGCGTGATGCGTATCTGGTTCCCGCTGCTCCTGAAAGAGGGTATCCCCGCGCCAGCGTTGCACCCAGCACTCGTGATGGTGCCGGGCTCGCTGGGGCGCATGGCTTGAGGACGCGGACCGCGCCCTACCCAGAATGCAGAGAGGGGGGGCCGCGATCGCGCCCCCCCCCTTCCTCACTGACACCATCACCGGCTACCCCGCACCAAAAACCGCTCCGTCTCCAGCCCCGGAAACCGCGCTTTCACGACCTCTAGGAACGCCATCACCTCCGCCGTCGCCGGCGACACATGCTCATGCAGCTGCGAGCGCCCCACGTTCTTCACGTCATGCACCTTCACGGGGTAGCCCGCTTCGGTCAGCCAGGCGGCGAGCTTCGCCTGCGACAGGTCGGCGCCGTCCAGCCCCCAAGCCCGCTGCACATAAGCGGTCAGGAAGGTCCGGATCGCGGTCCCGAGGATCCCGGTCCTCGCCGTCGCGTACACCTGCCCCGTAGGCCCGCGCAGGCGCTTCGGTTGCCCCTCGTTCTGCCCGTCGGCCTTCACCGTCACGTTGGACGCCGCCTGCAGTGCCCGGAAGCGCGCCCGTCGCAGGTGGTTGCCCGCGTAGAGCCCGTAGAACGCCTGCCAGTCGCCCCAGTCCGCCATCGTCTTGAGGCAATGGCCCGGACGCACCCAGGTCCCTTCCTTGTCCTTTTCCCCCTCGCGCCAGCGGTCGAACAGCATCCGGGCCAGCTCGCCCTCGGCCGCGTTGTCCCAGGGCACGGTCGCAAAGGCCAGATGCTCGATGCCGAGCGATTCGATCCGGACCATGCGGGCATCGACCGGACGGCGCTTGAAGTCGTACTCCATGTTGAGCCGCACCGGGGTATCGATGGTCTGCAGGTCCCAGTCATTGAGCACCATCTCGCCCAGCGACATCAGGGATGCGCGCTGGATGACCTGCCCGGGCTGGCGGTTGGCGAAGAGATCGAGCATGAAGCGGTTCTGGTTTTCCGGGCGCATCAGCGCGCGCTCCTTCTCCTCGTCGCCCTCGGCGCTTTCGAGCGGCACCTTGATGCCGCTCTTGGCCACCACCGGCTCCTGGCCGTCGATCGCGAGCCCCGTGAGCTGCAGGCGGGTCTTGCCGGCGACCGCCTGCCCGATCAGGTGCTTCAACTCCGTCATCGCCGTGCCCGGCGCGATCCGGTCCACCAGCGCCTGGAAACGCCGGCACATCGTGCCGGTGAGGTCGAGCTTCTCCAAATCCACCAGCAGGCCATCCGTCGTCGCCGACACCGCCAGCGTCCCCGCCGGCAGCTTCCACAGGATCTCGCCGAGCACTGCCCGCGCGAAGCCAGATACCAGCGCCGCGACCGCCGGCTCCGAGATCCCGGACGGGCCGATCGCGCGATACTTCAGGTCCTCCATGTCCAGCGCCCGCTTGCCCTTGAAGCCCTGGCCGGTTTTCCCATAAACGCCATTGCCCACGAGCTTCATGAACTGGTGGGGCAGGGACTTCTTGTCAAACTTCAACCGCATCGCGCGGGTGTAGATCGAGCCCGACTCGAAGGGCCTGTAGCCCACATCGCCGTGGGACTCCGGCGGAAACTGCATCTCCGTTGCCGGCACGAAGACGTCACCCTCGGCTTCTAGCCACAGGCTCGTGTCGGCGTCCTTCCCGGTCTTCTCCCGTCGCAGACGCTTGGCACTCTCCGCGAAGACCGCCGCGCGGTCCTTCCACGGAATCACCACCCCGAAGCGGATCGTGATCTCCGCGCCCATCTCCAACGCCAGCTCGATCTCCGGTGCCGTCGCCAGGGCCACGCCGGAGAGGGGATACCACAGCCCGTACTTCTCCATCATCACGGCGAGGCACGGATACAAGGTCCCCTCCGGAAACCGGAACTCCACCTCGGCGTAGCCCGCCACATGCCCCCGGAAGCGTTCTGGGTCGCGGGTGATCTCGATCCGCTCATAGTCGAGACACATGATCCCGGCGAGGCTCACCACGTAGCAGGCCGCCAGATCGTGGTCGAACAGCCGGTAGCCCGGCTGTGGCATCGGCGTCGGACCGAACCAGTAACACTCGTTGCGCCCGCCCATATACACATCGGCGAAGAAGGCCTCGAACCAGCGCCGCACCCGCGTCGGTACCCGCTGGGTCTGGGAAGTCGGACGCCCGGTGGCCTCATTCCAGCGCCAGCGCCGTACCTTCTCGAAGTTCAGGGCCACGTCCGGATGGACCCCGTCACGGCGCATGCACAGCTGCACGAGGCGCACCGACAGACCGCTCGCCGTCGCCGACAAGCCCTTGATGCCCAGGTAGCGGTCGCAGAACCACAACACCCACAGCACATACAGCACGGCGATCTCGGCATCCCGCAGCCCGTAGGCCTTGAACAGGCCGGGCAGCTCCCGCTGGAGGCGCCGCATCTCGGACTTGCGGTAGCCTCGGGGCAGCATCACCTTGGGCACGTCCAGCCAGTCCCCGAGCTTCGCGAGGGGCGTGCCCGGCGGCGCGAGCCGCGCCGAATCGACGATCCGCACCGACAGCACCCGCGGGTTGAAGTCATCCCCAACCACGTAGCGGTAACGGTGCTTGAGCCGCTCGGCCTGCTCCTCCTTGAGGGGCAGCTTCACCTCGGCCGGGCGGGCCGTCGTCGCGAGGGTGCCATTGACCGCCTGGAGCTGGTGGCGAAACTGCTTGAAGTCCCGGAAGACCGAGATGTCCGCCCGGGTGAAATGGCCGCACAGCACAACCTCCTCGGGCCACTCGTCGAACACGCATTCGATCTCGGCCTCATCGAGCAGGTCGTACAGCGCCTCCGCCAGCGACGGGCGATCCTGCACGGCGTCCTTGCCCACGAGGTTGATGACCTTGCTGTAGCGTAGCCCCGTCGGCCCGACGACATAGAACTGGACCGAGAGCAGCACGTTGCGGCCCTTGGCCTGATATTCCCACTCGCAGTCAAAGCCCACGAAGACCGGCGGGCCGAAGCCCCGGCGCGGAGGAGGGCGCTTGCCGTCGGCACCGATACCCCCCGTGAGTGGCTGCGCCATGACGGCGAGCGGCGGCGGCTGCAAGCACGTCGCCAGAAAACCGTCCAGTTTGACTTGATCCTCGGGTGAGACATCCGATTCGATGGGCGGCGGCCCGCCAGATTGATCCGACGACGGAGCGGAAGAGTCTGCCCGCTTGGCGCGGGCTTTCTCCATCAGGGGATGGAACACGTCGTCCAGGTGCGTAAGAAGCGCATCGAGGCTGGGCCGCGTCGCGGCGGCCGGCTCATCGACGATCAGCTCCATCGTCGTTTCCGCGCCCTTTTTGCGCTTGAAGCGCGCCCGGTCCTTCCGGGCCTCGACGATGCGTTCGAGCATCGTCGGTTTGGTGTCAATTGCCATACTACATGGGCCCCCACATCGAGATTGACACTGGCCGAAGCCATCGCCGACCTGATGGCCGACGGCCTGACCCCGACCGATGGACAAAAAAAGGGCCGCCCGCCTCAAAAGGCAGACGGCCCGGTCAGGCATCGCCGCGACGGGCGATGCCGGCGCGGATCAGCGCGGCGTGTCGGTGGTATCCGTCTGGGCGTCCAGGTCGAGGATCGACCAGTCCGGCTCGATGCGTCCGTTGCTGGCCCACACCTTGTCGAGCATCTCGACGACAAGGACCGCGATGGTCTCGTTGGCGGTGTGGAGGTAGTCCACCATCCGGTCACGCAGGTTGAACACGCCCACGCCGCCCGGGTAGGCCTGGAAGCGGCCGATCTGGTGGTACTGGATGACGGTCTTCCCCTTGGGGAAGCGGAAGTTGCGTTGGGCCATGAGAATCTCCTTATAAAATGGCCGTTGTTGTTCGTGGTGGCGGCACCGGCAATCGCCGGCAAGCAAAGACGGTGCTGCCCCACACCTTCTAGCGGGCTGTCTGCCCGTTAAAACTCGTCGTCGATGTAGCGCCGGACCCGGACGGGGCGCGGCATCTTGAGGGTCGTCAGCTTCTGCCGGGCCGGTGCCTGGTAGGTCTGGCGGCGCGGAGGAGGTGCTTCGTCGGCCTCCTCGTCGTCGTAGTCATGTTCAGCCTCGTACGTGTCGAGGTCTTCGTCCTCGTAGTCCTCGTCGTCCTCCTCGGGCGTGTAGTAAGGGCCGTCGTAGTAGATGCCGCCGGGCTCCCAATCGCGTTCGTCGCCGTGGCTCTTGATCGTCATGGTGGTGGTCCTTTCCTCGGGTAGAAGATGCTGTCGCAGGGTTTATTTGGTCCGGACGACGCGCGTCTGGTGCCAGCCGGGCTGGCCAAGCGTGGCAACGTCCATCTGGAGTTCGTATTCGCCCTCCTCATGGCCCTTGTCTTCCTCGCCGGTTTCATAGAGTTCGACGGGAATAGCGGGCAGGGCCGCAGCCGTGTAGCGCCGTACGTCGCCGAGGGCGTCAATCAGTTCCACCACGATGTCGCGCAATTGCTTGCAGGCCGGGCCATTCACGTAATGCTCGTCACCGCGACCGTCGTAATAGGTGCCGTAGTTCTGCTCGACGAAATCCGCCGCCGCAACGAACTTCTTTGCCGCCACAAGGGCTTCGGCGATGCATTGGGTCTGCATGGTGCTTCTCCTAAGTAGTGCCCAGTGCCGGGATTGGCGCCGGGCGGGTTGATGAAACAGTGGGTACTTCAGCTCACGCAGCGACAAGACGCTGGTCGCGAGGGATCTCAATGCAAGGCACTCAGGGGTAGAGCGCAGTGCCGCCGCCCTTGACCGTCGCCGCAGGGGCACTAATCAGACCGCTGACCACATTGACCGCCCGGTGCAGGTTGTCGTGGTAGGTCGCGAGGTAGTGCCGCTCCGTCGTCCGGATGCTGCGGTGCCGCAGCAATCGACTGATGCTAATAGCATCAATTCCGCTGCTCGCAGCGAGGCTCGCGGTGGTCTTCCGAAGCGTGTGGAAACACGCCGACGGATCGATCCCCACATCAGCGAAGACCCGTTTCAGCACCTTGCGAGGCGCACTCATGGGGCCATCGCCTCGCGCTGCCGGGAACAGCCGGTCGTTGTGGCTCAGCTCCCGCAGCCGCCCGATGATCTGGAGGGCGCGTGCTGTCAGCGGGACGATCTCGTTCCCGCCGCCCTTGGATTCCCGCAGGTTCAGCAGACGCCGCTGCACATCCACGTCCGCGAAGCGGGCATTGAGGGCTTCGCCGATCCGCAGCGCCGTCTCCAGCAGCAGTTCGATCAGGAGGCGGAAGCGCTCTTGCTCCGACTGCAAGCGAACGAGCACTCGGTGGACCTCATCGACGCTCAGCGCCATCGGCGGCGGCGGGTTCTCCCGCAGTTGCTGCCACCCGTCCAGCGGGTTGTGGTCGATCAGACCATGCTGTTTCGCCAGCCGGAAGATCGTCCGCAGGGCCATCGCCGCACGGTTGATCGTGGCCGCCTTCAGGCGCTTGCGCCGCAGGGACTTGCCGGGCTTGCGCAGTTCAGTCAGGACCTGTTCCACGTCGAAGGCCGAGATCTCGCTGATCTGCATCGCCCCAAGCGGCTCGGCGAAGTACAGGACGTAGCGCGAGATCAAGTCCTTCCACGAGCGCAGGTTCTCCCGGGCCCACGGGGTGACGACGGTTTCGACGAACACGTCGAGCGTGACCTTCGAGGCGGCCGGATTGCGGCCGCGGCGGACCATTTCCCGGTCCCGCTGGGCACGGGCCACCGCTTCCATGTAGGGCACCTCGACGGAGGTCCCGTAGGAAATCGACGCCCGCTTGCCCGTCTCCGGGTTGGTGTAGCGAAAGACCCAGTACCAAAGGTGCGGATCGGTCAGCGACGCGACCCGCTTGAGGCCGGGGACGCCGGGCGTTGCCTGTTCCTTGGGGCGCCGCGGACGATCGCGCTCGATACTGGGCGGATCACATCCGCAGGCTCGAGCGATCAGGGTGACATCCTCAGCACGAGGCCGCCTGGCCTTGCGTCGAGTACTCTTCGCGCCGACGTGAGCCGCTGAGTTGTCGTCAGCGGGCGCAATTGGAGCGGGGGGCTGGCGCTTCATCTCACTCCATCCGGCGAGCCTGCGTAAATTGGTTGGGTTTGAAGGGGTTGAAGAGTTTCATGGGGGGCTTTCTTTCCTCGTTTTGATGAGCTGCCGTTCAGCACGAGTTGCACTTTAATCGAGCCAGAAAACCCCTGAAAGAAGCGGATTCGAGCACTTAGTGTGTTGATAAATATGGATTATTCAAGGCGGAAGGGGCGCTTCTCGCGGCACTTCGACACCCAACAAGGATCGCGCGCCGGGCGTGGGGTCTTGGGCGCGAATTCAACCCTGGAGTTGTCCGATGGCGTGTCCAGAGTTAATCCGGACTGCCGCGCGCTAAAAATACAAAACGGGTTGCGGTAAAATTAGACAGAAAATCTTGTCCAGAACTCTCCTACGCTCGATCTGCCGCCTCCGATGCCCGTGAACTCCATGCCGAAGTCGCCTACGCGTAGCGTGCCGCCGCAAGTGCGCGACGCCCTGTTGCTCCGCTGGCTGGGCCCGAAGGTGGAAGGCGACAAGGAAGCGGGCCGCTTTGCCGGACGCCCTACGCGCGAGCTCGCGAAGGCTTTCAACCGCCGCTTCCGGACGGAGCTGAGTGAGCGCACAGTGCTGCGCTACATCCACCAGGCGGTTGCGCGCGCCACCCGCAGGGCGGAGGCCGCGACGCGTCATGCCGCCCTGGTCGGCCGCGTGGGCGTTTTCGTGCCGCCCCCGGAGGTCGCCCTGCCCACCCGGGGACGCCCGAAGTCGGGGGGATCGCCCAAGCCCCGCGCACCCAGGAAGAAACCTGCACCGGTCAGTGCCTTGCCGACCCTGATCAACCTGCCACTCGCCGCGGACGCTCCGGCTGCGAGGCGCCCCCCGCGAGAGCGAGAACCCGCGCCCGTCCAGCCGCTCACCGCTGTGCCCACTTTTAAGCCCCCGCGAGCCAGGCCGGGGCCAAAACCCCGCTTCAAGCGCTGGAGCCGGGTCTGGTGGGAACTGCAGGCGCTGACCGGGTGGTCAGCACGGATGCTGTATCACCATCTCCAGAGATTTCCCGGGATTCAGCCGCTTCTCGGCAGTCGCGCGTCCTTCTTGCAGGGGCTGGCCGATCTCGATGCACCGCGCCCGACCTGGGACCCCGTGGCTGCTACCCAGGCACTGCCCGTTGCGCCGGAGGAGGCGTTCATTGAGGATCTGCGCAGCTGCGGCGTCCTGCATGTCCTGCATCTGCATCAGGTTCTGCTGAATACCGAGAAGGGCGAATGGGCGGTGTTGCTGCTCGCCTTCGACCCGCAGTCGCTGTTCGTCAACGTGCAGGTGCTGGACTTCGAAGCGCCACCGGGCCGGCGCTCGGCAGGAAGCCCCCTGGGACGCCCTCGCCGTAAGTGTCACGCGGAGTGGCTGGCGACCGTCAAGGAAGAGGGCGATGCAATCGAGGTACAGGTATCCCCGGATGCCTATCGGGATTTCGTGATCGATACGATCGCGAAGACCGGCATCCCTTACAGCCCGGTATGGCTGAGCCTTGGCGTGGCGGTCCCAGACCATGTCGTCGATGCGCTGACGCAGCACGCGCCCGACGACGCGTTTGTCGTGTCACCCGTCCCGGATTGGCCGCGCGGGCCGCTGGTCGTACCGACGTCCCTCAAGACGCTGTGCGGTCAGCTGGCGGACCTCGTCAATGCGCACAACCGTGCGTTCGCGCAGCCGCGCCTTCGCAAGGTCCGGGCACTCATCGAGGCGCTAAAGGAAAAGGGGAGGGTGACTCCGTCGACGCTGGCCTGGCTGGAGGACAACGGCCTGTACGACGTGAAGATGGACCATGTCATGACGCTGGGCCTGCAGCATCCACCGCGCCAGGATGTACGCCACTTCGCGGTGCTGAGCGCATTCGAGGCGGGCTATCCGGGTCTGTCGTCGCGGGGACACTATGTCGCGCTCAAACCGCTGCGCATTCGGTCCCAGTTTGTCGACGAGGGGGAGTCGTGACGTTACGTGATCCGGACAGGCCGTTGCCTGTCCGGATCACAAGAAAGCGGCGCCGGGGCAGGTTTCTTGATCCTGCCCCGGCTTACGCGCTGTTGCTGGTGTCAATTGGCTTACTACATACACCCCCATGTAGAGATTGACACCGAAACCATCGATACCTGTTTGCCAGCCCGCGGCGCTTTCCCGACCGCCAATACCGCCCATCAGCGCGCCAGAAACTCCCGTGGCAGGACGACCGGAATGCGGCGATAGGGGTTGAGCGTCAGCAGGTCTTCATCGCTGCTCACCACGACGTCGGCCGAGCAGGTGAGGGCCAAGGCCAGGAACTTGTTGTCACGCGGATCGCGGCACGGCGGTTCGAGCGTCTTCTCGTCGGCCTCGGAAACGTGGAACAGCCGGGCGTGTTGGCGGTACAGCTCGACGAACTGCATGCGTAGTGCCCGGTCGAGGTAACGATCGAACTTGTCGCGCGCCATGACCTCGCCGATCTCGGCGAGCGTCGCGTCGGATACGCACAACTCGGCCTCCGCGACGGCCTTCAGGAACGCCTGACGGGGAATGGAGGTCGGCCGGAGCGCTGCACTGACGAGGGTGCTGGTGTCGAAGACAACCCGTTTAACGAAGTTCATTCACCATCCGCTGCACGTCACTGTCGGAAAGTTCGGCGGCCTCGGGTTTCAGGCGGGCGTCGGCGGCACTGAAAAAAGTCTCGAAATCGCTGACCACGCGCTCGCGCTGCTGGCGGACGGCCAGCAGCTCTTTCATGTCTTCCGGCGAGAGCACGAAGGCCACGGGCCGCCCTCGACGGGTGATGGTGACCGGCTCGCGCTGGGCGCTGTCGATCAACTCGCCGAAGCGGTTCTGAGCCTCGACGGAGGTCACGGTACGCATGGGTAGTCTCCTGGGTGAAATAGCTATTATGGCGATTATAGACAATACGGGAGGGGCCGTTTGATCCATCGTCCGTATGCGGGCTTACGCACCCGCGCAGGTGGTGTCAATTCCGCAACTACATACACCCCCTTCACAAGATTGACACCAAAAAAAAGACCACCCGCCCGTCGCCCTCAGGAGGCGATCAAGCGGGCGGTCCTTCAACGGGCCAGCGACGCCTCGTCAGCTGCGATCTTCACCCCATCCCCTTTCGCCGTCTGCGTCGCCCGAGTGATCACGTCCGAGACCGCCTGGGAGGCGCGGGCCAAGGTCGAGTTCGCCATGTGGCTGTAAATCATGGTCGTCTGGGGGCTGGCATGATGAAGTAATTTTTGAACCGTGAAGAGTGTCTGGCCCGCATGGCTCACGGCCAATGCCGCATGTGTATGGCGAATGTCGTGCAGGCGTACATGTCCTTTGATGCCCGCCGCGGCCAGAACCCTTGCAAACGCTTTCCTTGGGTCGCGCAGGGGCTTCGTCGAGTCCGTCGGGGACGGAAACACCCATGGACTCGCCTGCCGGCTCTTGAGCTGGCTCAAGAGCGCGATGCATTCCTCCGACAGGGGCGAGTACTGCGGCTTGCCGGACTTGGTCATCGGCATGAACCAGATCCGCCGTTCCAGGTCCATGTGCTCCCAGCGCGCCTTCAGGGCATTACTGCGCCGGCAGCCGGTGAGCAGCATGAAGCGCAGCGCGGCCATCACCGAGGGTGCCGGGTCCTTGTCCATCGCGACCACCAGCCGCCCGACCTCTTCGAGGCTCAGATACCGGCTCTTGCCCGAATTCTCTCGAAATCGCGGAATCCCGCGGCACGGATTGTCCGGCAGCACGCCGAGGGTCACCCCGCGCCGCATCATCGCCGAGAGCAGGGACAGGAAGCGGTTAGCCGTCGCCGGGGAATGGGTCTTTCGCACCGCCGCGATGAAACGCTCGACGTCCCGGCGCTGGATGTCGCACAGACGACGCTCGGCCGAGAAGAAGGGAATTACGTGGAGGTCCAGCTTGCTCTGGTCGTCACGCCAGCTGCGTTTATGGACCTTCGCGTACCCTTCCAGATAATCCTTCGCGAAGCTCGCCAGCGTCGGCGAACTACGCTCCAGATCGCGCCCCTCCTGCGGATCGATGCCCCGGTCTAGCTGCCCACGGGCTTCAAGGGCCAGGCGCCGGGCATCGGCAAGGGACGTCGCCGGAAACCCGCCCAGACGCATTGCCCGCTTCGCACCCCGGAAACTATAGCGCAACCAGAAGGTCTTGCGCCCGGACCCTTTCGACACCGCTAGGCGCAGGCCCGGAATCTCGGTATCGCTCACCTCATAGCCCTTGCCGGGCGCATCAAGGGGGCAGGGCAGCAACTGCTCGATGGCGCGGACGGTAAATCGGAATCGCGTGACGCGGTTCATCGTCAAATCTCCTCGATCGAAAGAAGGAATGGAAGAAGTGCCCCCAACCCGCCCACACTCTGCCCGCCGCGGACGCACTCAGTCTCTCAAGTCCGAAGCACGCCGCCGCCGGGATCACGTGGCGCTGCGATAGCGGCTTGGCGAGGCTGAAGCGAGGGGACGGGCGCGAGGGCAAGGCAGGGGCAGGCCGGCTGCTGCCGGTCCCTTGCCGGTGTTTCCGGCGCGGTGGCGGGGCAGGCTTACGGCGTGGTGCCGAGCCACGCCAGATCGTCAAACTGGCGATGCAGCACGTCGGCCAGATCGACGGCGCGCACCTCGGTGGCTCCGAGCACGGCGAGTTGCCGGCGGGCAAAAACCTCGTCCGCAGCTAGCACCCATTGGGTTCCGCCGCCGATCTCGACCTGCAGCAGGCAGAGCTGGGGCTGCCCGGGAAAGCCATACCGCGCCAGGGTCTGGATCAAGGCCTGCCGCTCGGCGTCGATCCGCGGCAGGCGGGCATTGAACTCCAGGATGCCCGCCCGCTCGGCAAACCACTCGTAGCGGTCTTCGCCCAGCAGCGCCACGAGCCGCGCTACGCCCGCATCGAGCGGGATGGGATGGTTCGATGGGATCATCGCCTCAGTACTCATCTGCCAGGAGGATTGTCGTCACTGACCGCGGTTCCGCCTCGGTGATCACAAAGAGCTTGACCCCGGCGACGGTATAGACCGACAGCAGCCGAGCCCCGGTCTGGAGGGCCGCCTCGTTGGCCTGGGCATCCTCGGCGCCCACTTCGCCCCAGTCGCCCGTCAGGTGGCGGGCCAGCAGCTTGACGGGGTGAAGGTTCTGCTCGCGCAGCAGGGCGTCCGCCCCGCGGGTCGCGACGATCTCGCCGGGACTGAAGCGCAGGCGCGTTTCTTGGTTCATAGGGTTCTCCAGAAAGCAAAGCGCCCGATGCGGTCCTCGCATCGGGCGTCAGGGGTCAAAGGCAGCAAGATGGACGGGGTCCTTAGGGGCGGAAGCCCCCCGGGACTAGACCTCCACCGGTTCGGTGACGGCATACTCGGCGCACAGCGCCAAGAGGCGCGGCTCCACATCCGGGTGACGGGGCACAAACAGCGTCACGCCCTCATCACCCCCGCCGGGAATGAAGACCAGTTCGTAGAAGCGGGCATGCCGCCCGGCGTACTCGAAGATCGGGCTGAAGGCCGGATCACCGTAGGCAACGCGGGTGACAGGATTGACGAGCAGCGGAATGCCGACGGCGGCCTCCACCTCGGCGAGGCCATCACCCGGGATCATCACCACGAAAGGCCCGTGCAACTCGGCGTCGAAGTCCTCGCCGATCTCCCGCTCGTCGAGCCGCCGTTCGATCAGCGCCCGCAGTTCCGCATCGTCCAGCGCCGCCACATCGGCCGCATCACGCAGGATCCGCATCGGAAACCTCCTCGCCGGCCTCGGCCGTTTCCACCACCGGGATGAAGCGGTTGCCCCCGCGCTTGTCCTTCTTCCTGCCCTTCGGCACCGCGGAGGTTGCCGTCACCGGCATGGCCGCCTCGACGGAGGCAGACGGGAACACGAAGACCTCGCCCGGCAGCGCCATCATCTGCAGCCGCCAGGCGTCCCAGTCGCCCGCCTTGACGAGGCCGAACTTCACCTCCGGCGACTTGGCGAGCAGGCCCTGGGCGAGCAGCGCCGCGCAGGCGTAGGGCGCGTTGTTGTTGCTGCGGCCCTGGTACGCCCCTTTGAGCTGCTTCGAGCCGAAGGGCTTGCCGGCCGGCGCCGCATCGACCGCCGCCTCCAGATCGTCGAGCGCCACCACCTCGCGGTTGAAGTTGCCGCCGCCCTCGGCCGCGGTGATCAGCAGGAAGACCTGGGCGTGGTCGGGAGCGGCCAGCAGCGCGTACTGGATTGCGGAACTGCCGGAAAGGGTCGATGCCCGGGAATCGAGCAGCCGGTGATAGGTCGCCGACGCGACCTCGGGTTTCTTGGCCATGGGGCCTCCAAAAGAAAGATGCCCTCCGGGCCACAGGGCCGGGAGGGCGACATGAACAGGAAAAACGACGGTTCAGCGGATCTCGACGCGGGCGTCGATCTCGCGCTGGGTCAGCGCGTAAGCGGCTGCAGCAGCCAGCAAGGCCACGGCAGCACCGGGGCCGGTCGGCAGGGCCGCCAGCACAGCAGGCAGGAACGGAAACACACAGGTACTCCTCAGGGGCGACAACACGAACATTCCTTCGGCAGGCGGACCTGACGAAGGCGCGAGAAACAGGATTCAGATCAGCCCGCGCTCGGCGAACGACAAGGGCGAAGCGGTGCCTGCCACGATGAAGTGATCGAGCACGCGCACGTCCACCAGCGTCAGGGCCTTCTTCAGCGTCTCGGTGAGCGCCAGGTCGGCCGAACTGGGTTCGAGGCTGCCGGACGGATGGTTATGGACGAGGATCACCGCCGCGGCATTCGCCTCCAGGCACAGCTTGACCACCTCGCGGGGATAGACCGAGGTCTGGGCAAGCGTCCCGCGGAAGAGCTCGACCACATCGAGCACGCGGTGCTGGCTGTCGAGCAGCACGACCCCGAAGACCTCGTGGGGCAGGTCGCCAAAGCGCAGGCGGAGCAGGTCACGGACCTTCTGCGGGCTGTCGAGGCAGTCGCCCAGTTCGACGGCTTCGGCGAGCGCCCGGGTCAGCAGTTCGCGTGCAGCGCCGAGGATACGCACCGCGCGATAGTCCGCCGGGGTCTCGCAGACGCCGCTCTGGCGGGTGTGGAGGTGGAAGAGCTCGGCCAGCGACCGTCCGGCGAGGGCCTCGGCGGCGACATCGCCGACCAGCAGCCCGAGCAGGCTCGCGGTGGGTAAGGTGCGGATGGAAATCAGGGGATCGGACATGAAGACCTCCGGAGAAGGCCGGTGCCCACGCAGCGGGGGCATCGGCGGCGTGGACAGAGAAAGGCCCTGGTCACCCGGAGGTGAGCAGGGCCTATGGAGATCCGGCTGGATCACAGGAATGATATGAAGGCCAAGGCGGGGGCTCTGACGCCTGTCGGTTGCGGCAAACCGCCGGAACTGGCGCTAACAGGCTCTTAGGGGGCCTGACGAGGTCAGCGGTGTGTGCGAGCCGGGATCAAGCCGGACGAGGGTAGGCGGGAGAGGTTTGAAGCGGTCGCGGATTGATAGAAGAAGCCGGTGCAGGAGAACCCTGCACCGGCTTCTTCTTGCGGGTCAGGCCGCGGCGAGCGGGGCCTCGTCGTCGAGGTGAAGCGTGACGACGGCGAAACGCCCGCGACCCCGCCTGGCGGAGATCAGGCCAGCGGCAGACAGGCGGTTGAGCGCGTCAAGGGCCGCGTCATCGGAGATCGCGTAGCGGGTGCGCAGCCAGGGGCCGAAGGTGAGGGTGCGGCAGCCCGTGGAGGCGGCATGGATGCACAGCGCCAGGGCGACGGCCAGGGTGCGACCGCCGGGCAGGCCGGCGGCCTTGGTGAGGAAGCTAACGGGCAGGGGCTCGGCGGGCTTGCGCTTGAAGACTGGGCGGGGAGGGGGCGGGAGAAGGGTGGCGGGCATCGTGACCTCGGGGAGGGAAGCAACGATGGGATGTTTTGCGGGATCGGGCTGGGGGCCGGAACGGGTCAAACAACCCGTAGACCGATGCCCGTCGGCTACTCCATAGCGGAACACGGCAGGTCCACATTTGGGTCGAGAGTAGGGCGGAGGAAGACCCCCCCCAACCCCCTTTGGTCTCGCGCGTAGGATCGATGCCTAGGCGTTACTCGCTGTCGTCTAGAGTTCCTAGGTTACGGCTGAAGGTCCTGTAAGCGGCGAAATCAAACGCCGGATCAAGCTCTAAAACTCGCTCCCGCAAAGCTCCATGGTCATTGTCCGCACGTCCGCGGCCGTAAGTCTGCTGGTTACGCTGAATTCCTTCGATGAGATCAACACAATCATCGAGCTCATATCGATCCAAGTTCGGGCGGATGACCTCAGCGAACCGCCGATCTGCGCTGTTGTAGCTCCCACTGGCTACGTAGTACTTGTTCGCAAGACGAATCACCGTCTTGGCCCATTCCGGTGAATCCGATATTTCCTCAATGGCGTCCCACGTCTCGCGTTCGATTTGAGGGTAGTCCTTCCCTGCAATCCATTCACCCAGCTGTTCCGCGTGCTCTTGCAGGTTGGCCGCGGTGAACCACGCCAGACAGCTGGCAGAGGGATCACTCTCAGCTACGTGCTGAACTGCTGTCTTTGCGTGATCTGCCAGGAGCCCGTATAGCTGCGCCTCGCGCGACAAGAAGCGAATCAAGCAGACAACAGGATCCCCGCCAGTCGCTATCGTGCTGAAATAGTCTGTCTCGGCCTCGATTTGGTCTCTGAATTGCCCAGGGTTACGCCCATATAGCAAGCGCAACGCACTGAGGTTGATCGCGCGGTTCTTTTCGCATCGCTCGTCGGTCAGCCTGAACACAAACTTCCAGAGCGCCTTGAACACAGCCTTCTCCACTTCAGGATTGAAGCGAGTGTAGTACTTGCTCTCCAAGTAGGCCTTTAACTTCTTTTCATCGATCAAGATGCCTGAAGCCTGCTCAAGATCCTCGATGAGTTCGTTGACGATCTGTTTGGACAAGATCGGTGCCTTGGTCAGAAGACCATCCAGCGTGTTGCGGATCAGCGCACGCGCTGTTTCACGATTCGGGCGATGTAACTGGAAATTCGCGTTGACCACGGGGTGAGCAGCAAGATGGCGCTGCCGTTGGAGGTGCAGCAAGTTCTCTCGCTCGGCAATGTCAAGGAGCTGTGTTTTTTCGGCTACCGACTCAACTAGTTTGGTTTCCCAGATCGGGGAGCGCTCGTTGTCTTGTTGGAGCTTCCCGATATCCGTAAGGATGTTCTTGGCCTTGGTGTCGCCGTAGAGGTCGACGAGGTTCTGCAGTTTAAAGAGCAAGTCACAGACCGCGACAGACCAGAGCATTACGACCGACGACCGGTAGTTACCTGCCGCGTAGCAGCTCAGCACCTCCGAAAAGTACTCCTTTGTTCGCGTATCGAAGATCTGTGTCGCACGTTGTTCAATCGAGTATTCGTCAAGCATTCTTGGCTCATCCAAGCGGTAGTCAGCAAAAAGGCGAGGCCCGACGTGACAGCACCTCCGAGCAATCTCGCCCATCTTTAATGAAGGTCATGGCAAACGCGGATACGCGCCTTCTAGCTATTGGAGGCCGGATGCGGTGGTCAATTGCCGTAAGCGTTGCAAGGCCTCTTCGACCACCTGCCCATGCCGCGCGATCGAATCGAGAATCTCGGCCGGCGAGCGCAGGTCGCGCTCCACCCTGGCGTGGGGATTGACCGCCTTCAGATCGAAGGTGGCCGCGTCGATGGCATCGGCACGGGCCTGGGCTTCGCGGATCGCCTTTTCGGTGAGCAGCAACTCATCGCGGCAGGCACGCAGGGCCGCGTCGTCGCCGCCGGCCTTCTTCAGCGCGGCGGCCTGCTCCTTGAGGGCCACCGTCTTCTCGCGCAGCTCGGCGACCTCCGCCAGATGGGGCGCCATCTCCTCGGCCGCCCTGGCGCGGCGGGCGGCGAAATCCACCGTCCATGAAAAGTCACTCTCGGCCTCCGGCGTGCCGCGCTGTCCCAGCAGACGGGCGAAGCTCGGGAAGGGGCGCGGATCGCGCCCTTCTTCCTGCGCGGCGGCCTGCTCGTTTTCCAGCCATTCTGCGGCCAGGGTGTTCGGCAGCTCGGCATCGGCCAGCACCTCGAAATGCTTGCTCCAGCCGAAATGGGCCAGGGTCATCGGGGTCTTCTTGCCCACCTTCACGCCCGACAGGTCGTAGTACCAGATCCGCTCGGTCTTGCGGCCCTTGGTGAAGAACAGCAGGTTGGTCTTGACGCCCGCCCCGGCGGTCGAGAACACCCCGCCGGGCAGGCTGACGATGGCCCACAGCTCGCACTCGTCGAGGAGCTTGCGCTTGGTTTCGACAAAGGCGCTCTCGTTGGTGCGGAACAGCAGCCCCTCATCCAGCACCACCCCGCAGCGCCCACCAGGCTTGCCGTCCAGGGCGGGCTTGAGCTCCTTCAGGATGTGCTGCATGAACAGCACCTGGGTCGAGCTGCTCTCGAAGCTGTAGTTCTTCTGCGCGTCCTTGCCCTCCTTGCCGCCGAAGGGCGGGTTGGTCAGGATCACGTCGAAGGTGGCCGGGGCCTCCTCGAACAGCGCGTCGTAGGTCGGCGCCCCGGAGAGCGTGTTGCCGTGCCACAGGTTGGGCTGGTCGATGCCGTGGAGCACCAGATTGGCCAGCGCGATCGGAAACACCAGATTCTCTTTTTCCCGGTCGAAGAAGCTGTCGTGCTTCAGCCCCTCCAGCGCCGTCGCCGCCGGCTGATCGCCCAGCTTGACGGCCATCTGCTCGTAGGCCTGGGCCAGAAAGCCGCCGGTGCCGCAGCAGGGGTCGTAGATGGTCTCGCCGGGCTGGGGGGCCAGGGTATGCACCATGGCCCGCACCACCTCGCGCGGCGTGAAGAACTGGCCGCCGTCGGAGTTCTTCTCGCCCATCTTCAAGAGCAAGTCCTCGTACACCTGGGACAGGGTGAAGAAATGCCGGTCGTCGATATGGTCGATGCTGATCTGATGCACCAGATCGAGGATGTTGGCGAAGTCGGTCTCGGAGTCCACGCGCACCCGCTCCACCGCCGTCATGATGCGGCCGATGACCCGCTGCCGCGGTGTGGCCAGCAGATTCGGGCGGCCATCCGGCAGGGTGTCGAGGCGGTGCAGGTAAGGCAGCAGCTCGGTGTTGATGAAGGCGAACAGGTCGCCGACCCGGGCCTTCAAGGCCTCGCGCTTCCAGCCCAAGGCGCGCCCGTCGACGGTAAAGGCCTCCTGCTTGTCGTCGAAGGGGGCGGCCCAGTCCTGCCAGCGGTAGGGCGCCTGCAGCGCCGGCGCAAAGGGCCGGCCGACGGCCTCGGCCTCTTCCTGCGCCTTGCTCTCCTGGGCGTCGAGGATGCGCAGGAACAGAATCCAGGTGAGCTCCGGCACATACTGCAGCGCGCTCGCGCAATTGGAGCGGCGCATGATGTCGCAGATCGACTTGACGAAGCTGGAGAGGGATTGGGTGGAGGCAATGGCCTTCGCTGCCTTGGCCTTGGGGGAGGCGTCGGCGCTTTTCTTGGTTCGGGGCATGTTCAGAGGGCGTCGAAAACTTGGGCGAGGAGACGGGCGGGGAGTTGCTCGATGTGATCCAGTCGGGTCTGGATCGAGGCTCGCAGCGCGGTCAGCTCCTGATTGACGGCCTGCATGTGCTTCGCGAGGCGACGTTGTTCATGGATTTCGGGGAGCGGAATCGGGGTGGCTGCCAGGGCTCCCTGTGAGATGTTTCGCATGGAGTCACTGCTGCCCGTTGCATTGGCCTCGATATGGGCACGCGCTTCGGGGAGGCGCAGTGCTTCCACAAAGTAGTCCGGATCACATTGCATCGTGTCGAGTATCAGGCGCAGGGTCTTGTCTGACAGCAGACGTTGCGGGTAATCACGTTCCGCTCGAACGACAGCGCCGACCAAGGCGATGGTATTGGCCCGCGACACAATTACGTCGCCTTTGCGTATGCGGTGCCGGTCGTCTGGCGTGTAATCCCCGTCGATAGCCTTTGCTTCCCCGGGTTTGAACTCGCCCCAGCTGACGGCGCTGACCTTCAGTACGCCCAATTCCCTTTCGGAAGCCAGCCTTTCGCTGGTCTGGAAGCTCTTCCCGGCATCGATGCACTGGAGCAGGTCTTCGAGGCGGACGCGTCGAAAAGCATCCAGGTCCATCATTGCCTGATCGCGCAATTTGTTGGCAAGGAGAGCCGCTTCCTTCAGCTGGGTCTGAACTGCCTGGCGGGCGTCTTCAACTGCGGCCAGTTGAGATTTTATTAGGCTAGCAATCCGACGCTGCTCTTCGAGCGGCAAATCCGGAACGGGCAACTGCTCAAGTCGAACTAAAGGCAAATGCGCAATTGTCGTCTTCGCATTTTGATCCTCGAACGTGCCCTTCAGCGCCTGCGAGCGAATCCAATATGCGAGAAATTCGGAGTCAGCGATGCCTGTATAGGGGCGAAGTCTATGCAACGCTTTCTGGTAGTAACAATCGGCTAACTCCCCGTTCCAGACTGCGCAGCGGCCAGGCTCTCCCCCTTCGCAAATGAGCAGGTCACCGGGATGAAGCTCGAATTTTTGACGTTCGCGTTCAGAGAAATCCATGGTTGCCAAGTCTGATAAGTCAAACCGACCCCACTGAACATTCTGATTCCGCAAGTACGTAGATTGATACAGGCCAGTCTTTGCTGCTGGCGACAACATTTTGCCAAGTTGAATTTCAGCGATGCTGCCAAGTGGAACGAAATTCATACCCCAAACAACCTCGTCTTCGCTTCTCTCAACACATCCACGGGCTTGCCCAGTCCTTTCAAGGCCGTCAGTCCGCCGGCGCGGCGGATCTCCGGCACGTTCCATAGCTCTGTCGATTCCAGTTCGTCGGTGCCGCCGATGCCGAACTGGTGCCCCAGCCCGCGCAGCACGATGGCGGCCTTGCCGTCCATGGCGTCGAACCACGCGGCGTTGCCCGTCAGGTAGGCGTCCTTGCGCTCGGTGCGCTTGAGGGCCTTCTCGCGGTAGCCGTAGTGGGCGAACAGGTCGAAGTGGTCGCAGTCGTTCATCTGCATCAGCTCGCGCACCATGTCGGGGGAGTAATGCTCGCCGAGCAGGTGGCCGATCAGGGCCCGGCGCTTGGCAGTCTCGACCCACAAACCGCGAAAGTCGTGAATGGTAGCGGCTTCGCGCAATACGCGGGCGATCATTTCCTGGCGGTATTCCTCGATGGGCACGAGGGTGTCGCGCCCGTCGCGCTGGAGCAGGATGTGATGCCCCAGCGAGTCGATGCGGCTCTCGCCGCCGCTGGGCATCTCGGGGAGCGGGGCCGGACCGCCGCCCTCGTCATCACCCCCGTCGCCGTTGCTGCCGCCGGGCGTGGCGGGCTTAGGCGGGCGCCGCGCGGTGATGAAGTCGGTGCCGAACAGGTCGGTGACGCCGGTGTAGTCGTAGAGCCAGAACTTGTACTTCTGGGTCTCCTCGTGGATGCGGGTGCCGCGCCCGACCATCTGGTAGAAGAGGATGCTCGACTCCAGGTGGCGGAAGAATACGACGGCGTTGAGGCGTTCGATGTCCACGCCGGTGGCGAGCAGGTCGACGGTGCAGGCGACAAAGCAGCGCGCGCCGGAGCCGCGCATGGGCTCGATCAGCTCGGCGCCGCCCTTGTCGGTGCATTTGAAGGCGTAGTGGTCCTTCGGGGTCTGCCCGCGGTCCTTGCACCAGTTGGCGTAGAGGGTTTGCATCTGGGCGGCGACCCGGTCGGCGTGGATGTCGCGGGTGCAGAAGATGATGACCTTCTGCTCGGGGCCGCCGTGCTCGCACAGGCGCTTGAAGAGATCGGCGCACATGGCGGCGATGCGCTCGGGCAGCAGGATGTCGTCGTCGAAATCCTTGGCCACGTACTGGGCCTTGAGGTCTTCGGCCTTGACGTACTTGCCGGTGCGGGCGTCGATGGGGCTGTTGGCGAGCACCTGCTCGCGGGTGAAGGTCTTCTTGTCGACGGAGGGGCGCAGCTTGACGATCTCGCAGGCCGCCAGGTAGCCGTCTTCCTGGGCCTGGATCAGGGTGTATTCATACACCGGGTCGCCAAAGTAGGCGCGGTTGTTGGCGGTGATCTCGGTGTCGGCCTTGGTCTGCTGCTTGCCTTCGCGCAGCTGGCGCGGAGTGGCGGTGAGGCCAATGTGGATGGCGTCGGGGTTGCGCTTGAGCACCTCGGACCAGCGCCCCCAGGCCGAGCGGTGGCATTCGTCGATGATGATTACCGAGAAGGCGTTGTCGGGGTAATGCTGGCTGAGGAAGCTGGCGGACAGCTGCTTGTCTCCCTCATCGTTCTCGTCGAGGCCGAGGGTCTGGTAGGTGGCGATGTGCACCTTGGCGTTGCGGGCGGCGTTGAGCCCTTTCTCGCTGGTGACGACGCGCACGCTGCCCTTGGGGAAGGCGAGGGAGAGCTTGTTCCAGGCTTGGGCGCGGAGTTCGTCGCGGTCGCACAGGAACAGCGCCGGCTTGGCGAGCCGGCCGGCTTCATGCAGGCGCCACAGCAGGTTGGCGGCAATCACGGTCTTGCCGGCGCCGGTGGCGAGACTGAGGAGGATCCGGGCGGGCTCGCCGGCCTTCTCGCAGCTCAGGACTTTCTCGAAGGCGGCTCGGATCGCGGCGTCCTGGTAGTAGCGGGGCTTGTTGAAGGCGGCCGCGTCGACCATGAACAGCAGCGCCGACCCGGGCGCCTTGATGTCGATGCCCGTGTCGGTGGCGTAGCGCGCGGTGAGGGCGTCGTGGGAGGGGAAATCCGCCAGCGGGAAGGGGCCGGCAGGGGCCTGGTCGGTGAGATCGAATTCGGCGTAGCGGTGGCCGTTGGTGGCAAAGACGTACTGCACGTGAAAGCGGGTGCACTCGGCGTAGCCCTTGGCCTGCTGCATGCCTTCGAGCGGATCTTTCGTTTCGGCCTTGGCTTCGAGTACGCCGACCGGCAGGGGTTTGGGCATGCCTGGTGCCTGCACGCACAGCAGGTAGTCGGTGCGCCCGCCACCGGCGCGTCGGCGCCCCCGGTTGCCGGTGGGTTCGACCGGGGCGGGGGTTTCCATCTTGAGCTTCCAGTGCTCGTCGTATCCTTTGCCCCGCAGGACGGGGTCGATCAGGTAGAAGCGCGTTTCGGATTCGTTGTAGCTCATGACGAAGACGGATCATGCCGGCGGGGATTGGCTTGATGACGTTTATATCATGGTCGAACCGCATGGCAAGGGATGCGGACACGAGGTGGCGCTTTTCGCATGGCACTTTGTGCAGCCTCCGCGAGCCAGGCTCGCAGGGCTGAAACAATCGGGATGCCCGGCGCAGGTCCCATGATCCTGCGCCGGGATCACGTAGGTGCCGCCAACTCGATTCAGTCATGCGTTGTTGCTCGGCGATAGCTTTGGGGGTAAGACAACACGGGTGGTGTCAATTGACGTACTACATAGACCCCCTTGCCGAGATTGACACCAAGACGATCGGCTGCCCGAAATCCGCTCGAGGGCCGGTCTGCGCCGGTCGCGTGGTGGGCGGGGGCGTTGAAGAGGCTGTGTATCCCGGTGCAGCACCGCGGCGAAACCGTGGCGGCCGGCGGGGGCATGCAGTCGGAAGGGGGCCGTCGCGCCGCAAGGGCTGCGGAACCGGGTTCGTGGCGTGACGAGCTGCTGGGGCGCCCCTCACGGCGCATTGGGCGAGGGCGACTGAGCGGCCGCGCCTGTATGCGTGATCCCGTGCCCGGCATCGAAAACCCCGGACCAGCAATCGACCAGACAACAAAAAAGCCAACCCTCGCGGATTGGCTTTTCTGCTTGCTTGTCTTGGCT